>JAFGNG010000028.1 GCA_016927125.1 Planctomycetota bacterium
AATGTTAAAGTCGGCAAAGTCTACCTTGCCGCTGCCGTCAATATCACCAGGGATTCGCGCGGTTACATTGATCTTGGCGCCATCGGTCCCGCTTTGGCCGAGAGCATCGGACGCAGTCAGGCTGACATTGTCAGTGCCAACGACCATCTCAAAGAACTGCGCATTACTTTGGTCATTCGGGCTGGTGATAGTGTATTCCGCGCCGCCGTAATTCCAAGACCACTTGTACTGGGTCAAGGGTGAGTACGCGAAGATCGGGGCGCTTCCAGAACCATTAAGCAGAATGGTTTCACCCGGCTTGACGCGCTTATCCGCATCAGGGGTCGCCCCTGCTTCACCCATGTCCGGGCCGGCGTCGGCAGTGATCAAAGCATCATAAGCGTATTCAATAACCAGTTTTGGTGAATGCTCGGGCAAGGTGCCTTCAAACGGCTCGTTGAATGGCCTTATCCAGGTACCATCCGCGCCTTCTTGGCTAAGAATTACTAAAATCAACTCATAATCATTATCCCAGTAATGTACGCCCATATCGATATGGAAGCCCTGGTTATCATAAACGCCTTCGGCCCAATCACTGACGATGGGGGTAACATCGAGTTCAGCAACTTCGACAAGAACCCAGGGGTTGCCATCCAGCATGACGGCATCAACCATGTCACCATGATCGCCGGCCGTACCTTGGGCGTTGTTGGCAGGATTACCATCGCGGTGTTCATCTATCGGGGAATTTGCCCAAGCAACCGGGGCCGTGTCATCATACCACCTGTAGACTGCGTTGGTCCTTGGACGAGCTTGATCTCCTACATTATAGGGGGTATCCTGATCAGTCCACATGGTGGCATGGGGGGTAACCATGGATACTTCAACCCATAATTCATTGGGGACACCCTCTTCCCGGTTCGGGTTTGCGCTATAGGCGCTACAGTAGAGGATTAATTTCGCACTTACAATATAGGGCCCGATGCCTTCGTTAATGCCATGTCCGGGTTCGCCAAGCGGTTCATCCGGGAGGGCTTCCAGCGTGGAGATAATGTCCGGGAAATAAATCAGCGCCGCTGGATACTGGCCAATATCAATGTTGAAGTAATAACGCTGGCGGAGATTTAGCCGTCCTCGTTGCCCGGTTAGGGCTTTAGGGGTATTTGGGCTTGCTCCGCTGGTTGGGGCCCATTTGCGCAAGCTAATATCCATGCAACCGGTATAGCTCTCGTCTAACTCTCCAGTGATGTTGTTGTGATGCTCCTGAAAAGAAAGCTCCATAACTTCACCAACGGGATCAGCAGCGAGCGCTGTCCCAGAAAAACAAATCGCTATCAAAAAAATGGCTAGCGACGCACCAATTAAACTTGTTCTCATCTTCATCCCACTCCTCCTCCTGAAAAATTAAAAATCATGATGAACTTCGCCTTTTATCTTACAAATGCAATTACTATAACGTATGTTCTAGATTAAAGTTACTCTATAAAATTGGCTTTGTCAAATTTGGTTGTATGGGAATTATTTCACAGCGAAGATTTTATTTAAGGCGAATGTTTTAAGTCTTTATTTTAAGGCAATTACAATTTTGAGCATCCCAAGGAAGGCATTATTATTTGAGACCGGGGGGGATGGCATGTCCCATAAAATTAATGTGCTGAGACAATTTCGAGTCCATATGAAACATGCTGTAATCTTGATGGGGCAGTCTAAAAAAGAGGCTGCCGAGGAACTCAAGCCTCTTAGAGCATAGCCTTCGATAGCGGTTTATCTATGAATTAACAAAAAAGAGAGGTTAGAGTAAATATTCGAACACATCATG
Organism: Planctomycetota bacterium; assembly: GCA_016927125.1. Classification (GTDB taxonomy): domain Bacteria; phylum Planctomycetota; class SZUA-567; order SZUA-567; family JAFGNG01; genus JAFGNG01. Next base: position 1,799 of record JAFGNG010000028.1, read on the forward strand.
AGGTTTATCAAGAACTTAATCCAGAAGTCAATATGACCTTTCTGATTCGATCAAACCCTACTCAATGCCAATCTCTGGCACTTCAGGTTCCCATTCGATCTTGGCTGCTCCCAATATCGTTCCAGTCGCCTTAGCCAAATCTATCAAAGCAGCCTGATAGTTCGCTAATGCTGTATATTCCGCGCTTTGAGAATCTGCAAATTTCGCCTGGGCTTCCAATACATCAGTGGAGGTTCTCATCCCGACTTCAAACTGCCGAAGCTCTGCTTCATACAGCCTGCCATCCAAGATCGCGCTCTGCCGGTTGGCCAGAATCTGCTGCCAGGAGGTCTCCAGGCCGTCCAAGGCGTCCAGCACTTCCTGTTCGATCACAGTTTCCCGGTCCGCACGAGAGGCCAGTTTTTGCCTGCGCAAATATAAGGCCTGACGCAAATCGCTTTTCGCAGCTTTATTGCCAAAGGGGAAAAGAAGATTCAGTGAAACCCTGTGATCTTCGTAATTTTTATCATACAGCATTTCATAAGAATCGCTGCGGCTGGCGCCCAGCGCATTGACTTCATAACCATACTGCAGGCTTAAATCCGGCAAGGTGGCATTGCGCAGATGCTCGATCTCGCTGAGATTTTTAGCAATCTCCAATTCAAGCTGCAGCATCTCCATCCGGTTGTCAATTGCATACGTCACCAGTTTTTGACTATTGAACACATTATGTAAGGGATCCGCATCCGTCTTGGGAAGCAGCGCAGTTGCTCCTTCTATTGGCAGACCCGGCTTGTTCAAAATATATTTTAGGGTCCGTTGGCTGATGCGAAGATCATTTTCGGCAGCGATAATATTCGAAAGTTGCCCGGCAAGGCCGGCTTGGGCTCGCAAGAGATCCACCTGGGGATTTTGACCTGCATCGACAAACCGCTTCGCCCGCTCTAATTGAGCTTGAGCCAGATCATATTGCTGCTTGCGAACCTCCAGGATCTTCCTCTTCTTATAAAGATCCCAATAGGCTTGATCGGCAGCAGCAATGGTATTGATTATCCCCAGTTTGGTAGCGGCATTGATGCTCTGCTGATCATACTTCGCGACCCGGATACTATACATGAATTCCCGCCTGCCAGCCCCCTTTAACAAAGGCTGGCTGACCGATAAACTGAAAGGTGTTGTATAAGACGAAGGGGAGGCAACGCCGGTAATGCTCGATTTTTGCTTAATGTCATCCAGGTTAAAGCTTACCGAACCACCTGTTCGCAAAGGTACCGACACCCCCATATTCATCGAGGTCCCCTCCCCTTTAGTTTCGGCAGAGGATAAGCTTGGCGTATCGGTTCGGCTGTGGGTGATCCCGGAGGTAAAGACGACTTCGTACTTGCGGGCTTCTGTTGACTTGACATTTTCCGCTGCAATTGTCGGAGCCAGCAAACTAACCTTCAATCCCAGGTTGTTCTTCAACGTAATTGCCCGCACCTCTTCCAGGGTCAAAGCAAGTTCAGCAGGGGCTGCGGCCGGTTCGCCCTCTTCCGGCTTTTTTTCTACCTGCAAATCTTCAAGATTAAATGTCTCGATCTGTGTCAGCTTTTCCTCCGGCACTTCAAAGGAGCGGAATCTGTCGCTTTCCAGAAGCTTGATGCATCCACATAAAGGCAATACTATCAATCCAACCAACAGTAATTTTTCCAAAGGTTTATTCATGTCTTAAGGCCTCGATAGGATCAAGTTTGGATGCTTTAATTGCAGGGAACATCCCGAAGAAAATACCCACCCCGGCCGAGAATCCAAACGACATTAAAATTGCCCAACCCGGGATATATGCCTGGTCTAATAAGTCAGCATTGGGGATCAGTTGGATTGCCTGGATGATTACATACCCGCCGCCAACTCCCAAGACTCCGCCCACACAACATAACACCACCGCTTCGATTAAAAACTGCGTCAAGATGGCTGAGCCCTTTGCTCCTACTGCTTTCCGCAAACCAATCTCTCGGGTTCTCTCAGTAACCGACACCAGCATAATATTCATAATCCCGACGCCACCAACCAGCAAGGAGATGCCGACAATCCCGCTTGCCACTGCGGTAATATATGCCGCTAATTCATTAAAACTCTTAAGGTGTCCTTCGACTGTCGTTACAAAGAAGGAATTTGGATCGCCAGGTTGCAGTCTTCGAGTTTGCCGCAGAAAAAAAGTAATTTCAGCTTTAGCTTCTTCTGAAATTTCAGGTGACTTGCTCGCTGCAATCACACGGAAAAATTGCTCATGGGCTTTATAACGAGTCATAAATGGGATAATTACTTCAAAGTTCTCTCCCCGGCCAGTATTGAAAATTCCAGTTGAGGGATTTTCTTTTATGAGCCCCACAATACGATAATTATTATTGTTAACGGTTATGAATTCTCCAATACAGTTTTTGTTGAGATGCAGTTTATCTCTAAGCAAGGGATCAATCAGGCACACCCGGCGGCCCTGGGTTTCGTCGATTAGCGAAAAGGGCCTTCCCATCAGGATTTCTCGCGAATTGATATCTATCCACACAGCATCGACAGCATAAATGGTAGCGCTTTCGATAGCATTATCTCCACTGCGTATTGGGGTATTAAACCTCGACTCGCGGGTTAAGTGTTTAACCGAAGGGCAATGCTCAAGCAGGTCTTCAAAATGTTCAGGCTTGAATCTAATAATATCCCATGAAGCATGCTTTAAAGGGCCGGTGTTAGGCTTGGTTGGGCTTATATAAATATTACAAATCCCGAAAGTTTCAAAATCACTAACCACCTTGGTCTTCAAACCGGTCAAAGCGGCAATCACCGCAATAACGGAGGCAATGCCGATAACGATGCCTACGGTTGTCAATAACGATCGTACCTTATTAGCCCAGATTTGGCTCATCGCCAGGTTCACACTCTGAAAGATTAGCCTGATGATACTAATCGGCATCATTAATAAAAATTTCACAGCCGCTGCCCTCCAAGGCGATATTGGTAGGCGTCGTCCTGCTCCACCGGCAGATCACTGATAATTTTGCCGTCGAGCATCCGGATGATGCGCTTGGCGTGGCAAGCCACATCGGACTCATGCGTCACCATAATAATTGTCTGGCCCTGGTTATGAAGCTCGGTAAATAATGCCAGGATTCCCTTGCTGGTTTTGGAGTCGAGGTTGCCGGTAGGTTCGTCCGCCAGTAAGATATCAGGCTCATTAACCAAAGCTCGGGCGATTGCCACCCGTTGCTTTTCACCGCCTGACAACTGATTAGGCCGATGCCCGATACGATCACCCAGGCCAACCTGTTCCAAGGCTTTTTTTGCTTTCTTATGGCGCATAAACCAGCCATTGCGGGCATAGATTAATGGCAGCTCGACATTTTTTAAGGCATTCAGCCGGGGTAGTAATTCAAAAGACTGGAAAACGAAACCAATCTTCTCGTTACGGGCATGGGCCAGGGCGGAATTGCTCATCTTGGTGGTATCCTTACCGTCGAGCTCATATGTCCCGCTGGTAGCGCGATCCAAGCAACCTAACAGATTCATCATGGTGCTCTTGCCTGAGCCGCTATGCCCCATCACCGCGACATATTCGTTCTCGCCGATTTCAGTACTAACCCCGTCCAGGGCATGAATACTCTCGCTGCCGACCTTATAGGTCCGCTTGATATTATTAAGCTTGATTAACGTTTTGCTATTATTCACTTTTTACTTCCTGATCGACTTCTTCATCATCATTTTCTTCATTTCTATCTTGGTGCTTTTCTTCTTCCTTCTTTTCTTCGGTTTCATCGATAATCTTCTGGTCAGGTTTAATATTGCCAAGCACTTTATAAGGCCCAACCACGACAAGATCACCCTCACTGAGACCTGACTTAATTATAATGTGGGTCATATCGCTTTCCCCGATTGTTACCGGCGTAGCAACTGCCTTGCCGTCAATCATACGATAAACAACCAAAGCATCGGTTTTATTCAAATCAACGTTGGGATTGTCCTGACGAATTTCCAGCGGCAGGTCGTCAACCTTCATGGAGACCACCGCTTGCGTGGGAATCTTAAGTACATTCTCATGCTTGCAGGTTTCGATATCAACATCGGCAGTCAAACCGGAAAATAACTGGTGCTCATCATCAGCGGCAATGATAATCTCAGTCTTGTAGTAGTTTGTCCCTGAAGATGAACGATCTTGCGTAAGGGCAATTTTATCAACCACCCCTTCAAACTCATGGCCCCAAAAGGCCTGCACCCTGATCTTTGCCTTCTGTTTCTCTGCCACCTTGCCAATATCCGACTCATCCACCTGCGCCACCAGCAGCATCTGGGAGAGATCCGCCACCTGCATAATAATTGTCCCGGCATTGTTCATAGTCCCGGTCATAACCATCTCGCCCACTTCCGCATTGATGCGAGTCACAATCCCGTCCATGGGTGAAGTAATGGTTGCATAACTCAATGATTCCTTGGCCTGCTCAATTCGCTCTTTCGATGCCTGAAGATTATGTTCCATTACCACCAAACCAAGCTCTGCTGCCTTCAAACCTTGCTTGGCCGCTTGGTTTTGGCCCTGCTGTTCCTCAAGACGGCAGACAATCTGGTCAAAAGTCGCCTGGCTGATATCCTTGGATTCTAATAGTTGTTTTTGCCGTTCAAAATCTAACTGCGCTTGCCTGAGAGTTGCTTCATTTGCTTGTAAACTGGCCTTTTGCCTTTCAATATTAGCCTTATCAACTTCTATTTGCGCCTTTTGTGCTTCATAGCTTGCCTGCGCTGATCGCAAACCGCTTTCCAAATCTTTTGAATCCAGCTTGATCAGCAAATCGCCCTTTTTGACCTCTTGGCCTTCTTCAAAAGGCAATTCAACTATGCGGGCCGCTACCTTGGCGCTGATCTCAACCTTGCTCTTGGGTTCAATCTGTCCCGGCGCAGTAATAATTTCAACCAATTCCCCCAGCTTGACAGCTTCCACCCGCACAGGGGTAGGCTTTTCATCCTTCGGATCATTATTGCTCAGCATCCCCTGCACTACAAAGGTCCCTACAAGGGTTAAGATTATTACTATCAAAATTGTAGTCTTAAAGTATTTACGCATGCTAACACCTTTCAGCTATATCCTTGCAGGATAGATTGCGGACTAAGCTCTGACTTGGACACTGCCATTTGTGTTTATCTTAGACATATATAAAATAACAGCTTAACAATACTGGATATCGTCTATTAAACTTCCTCCCCCGCTATATATAATGTGCGTATGATTGGAATTATGGATGAAAAATAATAAGTGAAAATGATATAAGCAACCTTTGTTCCAGTTTAATATTTATTATAACTCTATTTTTGATAAGTACTTATCTAATTATTATTTTTAATATTTAAGGATTTTTTGCCATATGGTAGCAGTTTTTGCTTTGATTTGGCATATCTTGCCAGTGATATATGAAAAAGTTTCCTGCCCTGTGAAGCCTGAAGATTCCTGCGTGCATAACCTAAATTTGATAAAGCGCCCACTCCCCCTTGGGCGCTTTATCAGGAGGCACAATTTTACCTCAACTTAGCAAAGCTGTTAAACGCTCATTGCGCTAATAACCGTATGCTCTTTAATCAAACACAAGCCGTCCCAACCGCTTGTGTTTATGCCAGTCAGCATAAGGCTGATAAGACCAACTGCTTGGCGCTTTATTATCATTGCGGAAAATACGGAAGAAATTAATCCGCCAGCTCTGCAATTGGTCGGCTTGAGTAAACTCAGCCAGAGGCAACTTGACTTCCGCAGTCCAGTAACCGTCACAGGGTTTGCATATTGCTTGCCAGTCTAACTGGAACGTGTAATCTCGTTCTTCTTGCCGCACGTTCTGGTCAAACCGAATGCCAGCGGTATTAAAAGCTAATTGGTAATAGCTACCTTCTGATTCATCTGGTTGGATCATCATCGCCAGGATATCGTCTCGTGAATCAAAAAATTCTGGTTCTCCATCTGCAATTGCCTGCAGTTGAGTCGGATCCGGATCGCTGCAGGCAAAAGCTAAATAGAGGAAAGTATCGTCGTAGAGGGCCTTGACCCCAGTTTCGATAGTGGAGCGTTGCGCCTTGGTTACCTGCCAGCACCTCACTTGGAAGGGCGATTCCTGCCAGGCTTCTTCATCCAACGCTCCGTCAAGCTCAAGCGGTTCTGTCACTCGTTTGGCAGTTATTGAGGCAAATTCTCCTGCTTTTTGGGTTGCTTCAACCTTATTCCATTCTAGCGGCAAAGAAAACTCTAACTCAAGGCTTGGTCGCACGTAGGTTGCTACATCGGCAAAGTCCGCCGGCACTTCTACGGGACCGTCATCACCGTTATTAGCGTCGGGGATCAAGCGATCGACTATACCGGGATTATCATTATGCACCAGCGCTGACATTAACGCTTCACCTTCCTGGGGGTTCCAGAGATTGTACCAGAGAATATTGCCGTTATTGAGAAGGGCCCAGCCACCATTGGGGTGGTTACTCGGCTTGTCTATTAAAATCACGGTATTGGGCTGGAGTTTTTCCGGCACCTGGGTAATTGGCAGGTATAGGTAATCGCTGTGGAATCCTTCGCCCCCCTCCGCTTGCAGCTGTGTCTTGGTAGGTGAAATAAAAGACTGTGGATTGGATAATTCCTGCACCGTGGCCGCCAATTCTTCCAGTGAAGAGGGCATGCGCTGGTGTTGTTCGCGGAAAGAGGATATCCCGCGGTGGATTTGCTTGAGCTTGTTTTGCTGTTGATTCCGCAATGCTTTTTGCTGCGCCTCCCATTGGTTAATTGACTTAACAACAGTTTGGGTTAACGCCACTGCGGTTTCAGAAATAACTTCCGTGGGTAGCTTGACCGCAATCTGTAATTTGCCAGCCTCAACTCCGATGCAACCCGTAACCGGCTGGGTGGAATCCGGCAATTCGCCAAGAGCCTGGGAGACCATCAGCACCTGGTCGTCCAGCCAACTAAGCGGCAAATCAGCCGCTAATTTCTGCAACGCCGCCGGCTGCTGGCCAAGGAGTTTCATCGTATCCAAGAGGTAAATTGCGCCAAAGGCAAGCTGTTTCGTATCAGTAGCTTGTAGCGCTGCTCGGAACTCCTCACGCTGGCCTACTCCTGGGTTCGCTTGCTCAACCTGGTTAATAAGTTTCGCCAAGCTTGCCACCGCGTCGTCTTCACTCAGCCCGAATCCCTGCTGGTTTATCTCAATCACAAGTCGATCAGTAAACGTAGTAAGTTGCTGATGTTGCCAGTATTGCTGGAATATTGCCATCTCTGGCGCGGGTGGCACTTCGGCAAATTTAAATGCAAATTTGCTGTAAGGCATACCCGCAACTTCACCCGCCGCATCATCGAAGGTAGACTCCAGGCTGAAGGGCATGGCAAGCTCCTGGGTTATGTCATTAAACGTATCTGTGAAGTTTGCCAGTTCCTCCGGTAGAATTTCCTGAAAAGCCTTTGCATCTTTAACTTCGGTAAGATTGGCATTTTTGAATCCTGCGCCAGTAGAGAGTGGCACCACAGCCATACAGGCCTCTCCCTCTAACAACGATAGCAATTGTGAATGCTCCTCCGGCTCCTCGATTTCAGCTAAGAATATCTGGGGATTATGCGAACCGAAAAATTCTTCCGCCTTTGCCCGTATCACCTGAATAACCTCCATTACTTCAGGTTTAATGTTGCTGCTAACTGCAGCCACACTGTCTGCTGGCAAGAGCTGCAACAGCGGATAGGTTGGCATTTCATTCTCATAAGCTTGCACCAACCGCTCCAACTCGCTCCCCGCTTTGGGCAGGAATTCACCCGTCAATACCAGCTTTTCTTCATTCATGCTTACATCGTAACGGATCCCGTTTAGCATCTCGAAAACTTGTCGATTCATAGCCAGCCAGTTCGGCAGCCATTTTCTTATAAACTCTGGATTATTCCCCTCCGCCATTTGCTCTGGTAGCTCCGCCAAAAAAGTGTCGAGCACCTCGACATTCACCTGCATCAACTTTTCTACATCTATAGTTATTCGCAAGGTAGTGTCTTCTGGCAATTTCAAGGATTTCCATTTCTTAAGGGTGTCTGCTAAAGCAGGCAATGACTGCCGTTCACCCACGGCGATACAGTTATTTGGCAAACCGGTTAGGAGTCCAAGCTGTATCGGGGCTGGGTCAATAAAATCAAGATGATAAAAATCAGCCGAAGTGTCGGGGTTCTCAAAATCAACCTTCGGTGAAGTTACTTGCCAACCATACTGTGCCGCGACCGATAAGGATTCCTCCAGATTACGGATCGGCAGAATCACAGCAAACCTTATATTTGCTGGATCTTCAGGAGCGGGATTAAAGAACACCACTTGGATGCCCTGGCTCTGATCAATAAGGCCGGGAGGGGCATTGCCAGGTTCAAAAATCGGCGCTACTTTTTGCAGCCATTGTTCGGTCATGCCAGGATACATTAATGCCGCTGCCGGTGTGCCTTTGGTGACTGCAATTAAAAACTCTTCCGTATCCTTGATGGAGGTTTCCAATGGCCCGGTATTGATATGCATAATCATATCCCCGGGGAAAGAAACCTCTTCTACAGCAGTGATCGCTTCCTTAACCTCTACTGCTGGAGCTTCCGACATTGCTTCTACCACTATTGGCGCGGCTGCACCAGCCACTGCTACTGCCGCGACTGTGACTATTGCCGCGGTTTTCATCTTTGTCCAAAAGATCATTTTTGCTATTCCTTTCGCTATGGCAGTACTGGTCGCGGTCAGCACCACCCCCTTAGCCGTCACCAACACGGTAGATACGGTCGCGGCGGCAAGTTCCGCCGGGGCTGCCATGACTGCCTTCGCCGGCAACAAGGTCGCCAGCATCGCCACCGGCACGGCAATGCCCTTCCGGCGCAGAACTCCGCGCAATCTTTCAATCGCAGACGCGACCCGTTTCTTGGCAGCGTCTTCCGAGACAGATAGCTCTGCAGCTATCTCTCGCATAGATTTATTTTGTAAATACCGCAAGATTACGGCCTTGCGATCTCTTGCCCGAAGTGAGACCAGGGCGTGATCAAGGAGGGGAGTGATAGAATCCCAAACACTTTCATCATCTTGATTATTTACTGCGGCCTTCGCCGCGTTGGTTTCATGATACATTCGTCGCCTCCGGCTTCTAAGTGCATGCCCAGCAGCATAGCGGGTGGTATTAAGCAGCCACCCGGGCAGGAATACACTTTCTTTAATACTCTCTGCCTTCTGGGCAAGAAACAGAAAGACCCCTTGAGTTACATCTTCAGCAAGATGCGGATCCTGCACTTGTCGCAAAGCGGCCGAATAAACCAGATCAAGGTGGCGATTGACTAATTCTTCAAAAGCACTCTCGCACCGGCTTTCAGCATATTTTTGCAGCAATTGGGCATCACTCATTTAATTCTCCTCCTCTATACTCTATTCTTAAATGCCCGGCAGAAGCACAAAGGTGAAATTATTTTGTTATTTTTTTTATTTTCGCAAACCGCTCGCGTTTTACAGCTTTAGAGTAGCTTAAAATTATTAATATGAGAAGGAAAATCAGCATAATAACTCTACCTGGTTTCGCTACAAGTGGTTATTAGATAAGCAGGTAAAGCAATTAACTTCAGTGAGTGAGAAAACATACGGAAAATGTACGTGATTTGTATCTGAGCAAAGCCACGGCGACTAACTGAGACTCAACTGGGTGTTTTGCAAGAAATGCAAGCTGCATAAAAAAACTATAAAGCAGGCGTAAGTCCCACTTTCCAAATTAGTTATATTGGAGCCACAAGGCCGATTCGTGCTTGTTGACCTGCGGTTTACAAAGCTGCTGTCAAATTGCGGATGATGTATTATTTTCCCCAAACTATTAATTTCTACTAATTCTCCATTAATCTTGATTTTTATCTGGAAATCAGGCTATATTATGCAATACTGACCGGTCAGTATGCGTTTAAGGATTAGAAAAATGAAAACCCAGAATAAGCGTGACCAGATTATCCAGGCGATTGAACCCTTACTCAGCACCCGCAGGTTCCATGAGATCACCCTGGATGAGGTGGCCCAGGCTGCAAAAATTGGCAAGGGAACAATTTACCGCTATTTTAAAGATAAAGATGATCTTTTCTTTCATATTGCGACTGCGGGTTTTGATCAACTCTGCGAATTGCTGGAGGAAAATATCCCCAAGGATTCGCACTTCCAGGAAAAATTAATGGTAGTCTGTACCCAGATAAGTGATTTTTTCAAGGACCGCAGATCTGTTATCCGGGTAATCCAGGAGCATGAAGGTAGGATGCGATGCTTTCATGGCGAAATGAAGCAGCAATGGGTTGAAAAGCGCAAGAAGCTGGTGGCCACCGTTGCCGGGATCCTGGAACAGGGCGTTTCTGAAGGAGTTATCAAGCAAGAGCTCCCTACTGAGACCTTAGCGGCACTTCTCCTGGGGATGATGCGGGCACGGGCGCGAGAATTATCCGAAGACAGGAGTAATAATATCAAGTTATCGGAGATTGTGGATGTATTCCTGTTTGGAGTAGGAAATCACGAGCTTTTGCCGAAGACTGTCGGCGGGAAGAAGTAAAAAAGAGATTATCCCTTAAATTGTCGATAAAAAACCTTGGAGGAATGAATTCCATGAGAAAGATTATTGTTGGTCTTGTACTTGCCTTAATACTCCTAGCTATTGGTTGGCGCATCTTCGAGAATTCAATCACGCAGAATGAAGGCGGCCAAAATTTTCGCGGCGGCGGAGCTGTAGCTGTCGAGACTGAAACCGTGCGTAAAGTCAATATTGAAGATATCCGCTTGTTTACCGGCACCCTGCTGCCGCAATCCCGATTTGTAGTAGCTCCCAAGATTGGCGGCCAGCTTGAAGAACTTACGGTACAAATAGGCGATACGGTCAAATCAGGACAACTGATTGCGAAAATCAATGATGATGAGTACCAGCAGAACGTTCAGCAGTCCAAGGCCGAACTTGAAGTTACCATGGCGGAAGTGGAGCAGGCCGAAGCCCTGTTGAATAATAGCAAACGCGAATACGAACGGGTTATCGCCCTCCGAGAGAAAAAAATCACCTCTGAATCCGAATTGGATACAGCTGAATCTGAATATAAAACCCAGTTGGCCAAAAGCAAGGTGGCACTCTCCCAAAAAGCCCAGAAAGAAGCGGCCCTTAAAGCCGCTGAAGTTCGCCTGTCCTATACGGAGATCTATGCCTCTTGGGATTCCGGCAGTGATCTCCGCTTTATTGGCGAGAGATTCGTGGATGAAGGCGAAATGCTCACTGCCAACAACCCCCTTGTCAGTATTATCGATATTGACAAGCTGATAGCGGTGATCCACGTGATTGAGCGCGATTATCCCCATATCCAGGTAGGCCAGGACACCACGATCAGCACGGACGCTTATCCGGAAGAAACCTTTACCGGGAAAATCATCCGCATCGCTCCCCTCCTGATGACCGCTTCCCGCCAGGCGCGGGTTGAGATTGAGGTTCCCAATTCCCAGCGACTTTTAAAACCCGGAATGTTTGTGCGGGTTCAAATCCAGTTTGCCAGGCATGAAAATGCCATTACCGTGCCGCAAAACGCTATAGTACGCCGTAACGGCCAGGATGGCGTCTTCCTGGTCAATAAAGAAGCAGGGAAGGCTGAGTTTGTGCAAACCAAAATCGGGATTAATAATGGCCAGGTAGTTGAAATTCTGGAGCCTGAAATTTCCGGGGAGGTGGTGGTGCTCGGGCATCATCTCTTGGTCGATGGCTCTGCAATTCTTTTGCAAAATTCGTCTCCGGAAGCTTCTGAGGAAAAACCAGGAAAGCCTGAGCAGCCACAGAAGCAGGAAGGAAACCGGCCATGAAACTCGCAAGGTTTTCTGTTCAGCGCCCGGTTTTCACCACCATGGCCACAAGCATTATCCTGATCCTGGGGGGGATTTCGCTGTGGCGTCTGCCGATCGACCTGATGCCGGATATCACCTATCCCACCTTAAGCGTTTCAACCGGTTATGAGGACGCCAATCCGGAAGAAGTCGAGGAATTGATAACCCGCCCGATTGAAGAAGCGTTGAGCGCTGTTCCCGGAGTGGAGGAAATCACTTCGACCTCGTCAGAAGGCTCCAGCAGTGTCCGGATATCATTTTCCTGGGGAACTGATTTAGATGCAGCCGCTTCCGATATCCGGGATAAAATGGATCGGGTTATTCCCCGCCTGCCTGACGATGCGGATCGTCCGCAACTTAGAAAATTTGACCTGGCAAGTTTCCCGATCTTGATCTTGGGAGTATCGAGCGATCTTGATCCGCTCCAACTCCGTAAGTTGATTGATGATCAGGTTAAATACCGGGTTGAGAGAATCGCCGGGGTTGCCTCCCTGGATGCCTGGGGCGGTCTGGAAAGAGAAATCCATGTTAATCTCGATATTGATAAGATCAAAGCCCTGGGGCTCTCTTTGAATCAGATCATGGATCGGATTCGCGCAGGCAATGTGGATTTCCCCGCCGGCACTATCGAAAAGGGCTATCTTGATATCCGGGTCCGCACCCCGGGCACCTATGCCAATCTGCAAGAACTGCGCGACACCGTGATTATGATCCGCGAGGGCGTGCCGGTGCAGTTGAGCGATGTTGCCTCGGTGGAAGACTCCTCGGTAAAAACTACCAGGATTATCCGGGTAAATGGCAAGCCAGGATTACGCCTGGCGGTCAATAAGCAGTCCGGGACCAATACTGTCGAAGTGGCCAAAGCCGTGCTGGCAGAGATGCAGAGGATCAACCGGGATATCCCCCAGATTGAAATCACCCCGATTATCGACAGCTCGGAATATATTGAAAAATCAGTCAATAACATCAGCCGCGCCGCGGTTTACGGGGGCGGGTTGGCAGTCCTGGTGCTGCTGCTGTTTTTAAGGAACCTGCGCAGCACCGCGATTATCACCGTTTCCATTCCGGTTTCGATTATCGCCACCTTCATGATGATTTACTTCGGGGGATTCACTCTCAACATCATGACCCTGGGCGGATTAGCGCTGGGAGTCGGGATGTTGATGGACAACTCGATTGTGGTTCTGGAAAACATTACCCGCCTGCGTGACAGCGGTTATGAAAAAGAAGCCGCGGCCGTGGAAGGCTCGGAAGAAGTAACCTCTGCTATTATCGCTGGGACCCTTACCACCGTGGCGGTTTTCCTCCCCTTGATTTTTGTGCGTGGCATGGCGGGAGTCATGTTTAAACAATTGTCACTGGTAATTGGTTTCTCCCTGCTGTGCTCGCTGGCCGCGGCAATTTCTCTGGTTCCGATGCTGGCTTCAAAACTTATCCATCCCACTACCCTCGGCAACAGCGAGCATGAAACCTGGGGGCATAAGATCTTCCGCCTCAGCGCTAAAATTTTTATTGAAATGGAAAAAACCTATAAAGAATTGCTGCATTTTGCCATTCATCACCGAGCCATAATAATCATTTCCGGGGTGTTGCTGTTAGCGGGATCCCTGGCGCTGATTCCTTTTATTGGCTCCGAGCTTATGCCGGTTACCGATGAGGGGGAAGTCCGGATTAATGCGGAAATGGAAGTCGGCACCCGGGTTGATTTATTGGCCGAAAAGTTTGCCGAGATTGACCGGATCGTCCGGGTAGAAACTCCCGAAGTCCTCTATACAACCAAATCTCTTGGCGGTTCCAATTGGCGCTCCTCCGGCGGCCACTCTGGTGATATGCGGATCTCGTTGGTACCCCAAAAAGAGCGCACCCGCACCAGTGAAGAAATCGCCGAAGTTTTACGGAAAAAACTCGCTAACCTCCCGGGAGTGAAGGTCAGGGTACGAGCCGGGCAAGGTTTATTCATTATGCGGATGGCAACCAGCGGAGGTGAAAGAATCGGAATCGAAATCCGAGGCTATGACTTCGATACTGCCGATGCCCTCGCCCAGCAGGTAGCCCAGGTGGCCCAGGAAGTGGAAGGGGTTACCGATACCAGGATCAGCCGTGAATCAGGCAGCCCGGAAAGGACCGTGGTCATCGACCGCAAGAAAGCGGCGGACATGAAATTGACGGTCTCCGAAATCGCAGAGGCCTTGCGCACGGTTTTGGCCGGCACCTCAGCGGGTAACTTCCGGGAAATGGGCGATGAATACCGTATTCTGGTCAAGGTTAAAGACGCTGACAAGATGCGCCTGGAGGACATCCTGGATTTAACTATAACTAATTCCGACAATGTCCCGGTGGTCTTGCGCAATGTGATTGCCATGAAGCCCCGCAGCGGCCCGGTTACGATTCAGCGAAAGGATCAGGAACGGATCGTCAGCGTCGATGTCAATATCAGCCAACGGGACATGGGATCAATTATTGCTGACATCCGCGAGCGGTTGCAGACCGTGACTGTCCCGGCCGGGTTCAGCATAGTCTTCGGGGGAGATTATGAAGAACAGCAGAAAGCCTTTTATGAATTGCTGATGAGTTTTATCCTAGCATTAGTCCTGGTTTACATGGTAATGGCCTGCCAGTTTGAATCCCTGCGCGATCCCTTTGTGGTGATGTTCTCCGTACCGCTGGCAGCCATCGGGGTAATCCTGATGTTGCTCTTAACCAACACCACCTTCAATGTCCAGACCTTCATCGGCTGCATTATGCTTGGTGGCATCGTAGTTAACAATGCGATCCTGCTGGTCGACCACACCAATCTCCTGCGCCGCCGCGACAAGCTGCCGATTAATGAAGCGATTGAAGAAGCGGGACGCCGCAGACTGCGTCCGATCTTGATGACCGCTTTTACCACCACCCTGGGATTGATGCCGCTGGCCCTGGGTGTCGGCGAAGGCGGTGAAGCCCAGGCGCCGATGGCGCGGGCGGTAATCGGAGGGCTCTTGAGCTCAACCTTCATAACTCTTCTCTTTGTACCGGTGGTGTATTCCTTCTTTGAAAAGCGAATGTCCCATCCCCAGGAAACCGGCGAGCTCTAAAAAGGATTTAATGCATGGTTAATCGCGGCAAGTTTGATCTACTCATGGGTTATCTTTTCCCGCTATGTCTTTGCCTGCTGCTGCCGGCCTGCAATTTTTCAGGCTTCGCAAATGATGAAGAGCAAGCCGACCGCTCGCGTCCGGCCGCGAAGGTAAGCACCGAACCCGAAGAGGATTCGCAGGTATCTCTGTCTGCAGAAAATACCGGCAAGGCAACCCCGGAGATTTCAGAATCCGAACCTCTTCGGCTCACCCTGCAGGAGGCGATTCTGCAGTCACTTGATAATAATGCCGCTTTCCAGGTTGACAGGCTGACCCCGGCCCTGCAACGGACCTATGAGACTGAGGAACGCGCCGAGTTCGATCCTGTACTTTCCGGGGAATTTTCCAAAACTCGCGCGAAGACCAGCGAAGATGTCAGAGGCCAGGCCGATGATGAGGTGGCCAGCGCAACCTCCACCGGGGGCGCTCTCTCTCTTGAAACTTTACTGCCCACCGGGACCACGCTCGGCCTTGAGGCCGGCAGGACCAATTCCCGTGAGGACGGTTTTACCAGTGATACCGATACCCAGGCAAACCAGTATGGCATCAATATTACCCAGCCCCTGCTAAGAAGCTTCGGCCCCAGGGTGAATCTTGCCAATTTGCGTAAAGCAAAGCTGGATACACGCATCTCCCAATATGAATTGCAGGGCCTGGCGGAAGCGCTGGTAGCGGAGGTCGAAAAAACCTACTGGGATTACGTGCTGGCCGAGAGGCAAATAGAAATTTATACCGATTCGCTCGAGATTGCCGAGCAATATATCAATGAAATTAAAGAACGGATTAACATCGGCAAGCTGGCTGAAACTGAACTTGCGGCTGCGGAAGCGGAAGTGGCCAGACGGCGTGAAGACTTGATCAACGCCAATAGTAACTTTGCCAACGTCCGCCTGCTCTTTATCCGGCTTTTAAACCCTGGCGGCAGTAACCGCTGGACGCGGGAGCTCGAGATCCTTGATAAACCTCTGGCCGCTCCCCTGGAACTTGGGGATGTAGAAACCCGGGTTCAAAAAGCCTTGGCTTTGCGTCCGGAAATTAACGAGGCCCTTCTCAGAATTGAGAAAGGCGACCTGGAAATCATTCGAACCCGCAACGGTCTTCTTCCTAAGCTCGATCTCTTTATCCGTCTCGGTAATACCTCTTACTCGGAAACCTTCTCCTCCAAAAATAATCTCGACGGCAAGGAGTATGCATATGAAATCGGGCTGCAGTTTGAATACGCCCTCGGCAACCGTGCCAAGAAAGCGGAACACGAGCGCGCCCTGTTGAGCGTTGAGCAGGCCAAAGAAATGTTGAATAATCTCCAAGGGCTTGTGCAGGTCGATGTGCGTTCGGCTTATATCGAGGTCGAGCGTTTCCGGGAACAAACCGAAGCCACTAAGGCGACGAGAAAACTTCGGGAAGAGGCTCTGCGCGTGGAAAACGAAAAATTTCGGGTAGGAAAGTCCACTGCCTTCCTCGTAGCCCAGGCGAGTAGGGATCTCGTCGCCAGCAGGATTAGCGAGGTTGAGGCCGTGGTCAATCATCTCAAGGCGCAGGTGGATTTCTTCCGCCTGGAAAGTTCCCTCTTAGAGCGCCGGGGGATTGTAATTCCTGAGATAGAAACGGCCAAATAATAATACCGCCCCCCCCCTTCTCCCTCATCACTCCTGCCCAGTGAGATTCTATGAGATGAGCTGAGGCTGACCTGACCGCTTACCGGAGAGCTAAGCTTTTTACTAAAACCATAAAATAAAGGCGGCCTCATTCAGAAGCCGCCTTTATCAAAACCATTAATCCTAAGAAAAGATATCCTTCTACTTACCGGCTTTCGCTATAGTGACTCTTGAGAATAGTAAAATCTGCGAAATCAACTATGCCGTTTCCGTCTAAATCTGCAGGCGCAAAATCGGTGTTGTAGTTTTTCTTTAAGAGGTTGAAATCTGCAAAATCAACTTTGTTGCTGCCATCAATATCTCCCGGGATCCAATCCACTGTTATTGAAACCGGTTCGCTCCACACGTTATTTTCATTCTTAACTCGCAGGATCACTTCATAGGGAGGATAACCAGGCATAACCGCCGGGTTATAGCCATAACCCGGGAAGTTGTGGGTAAACTGCACCGCGGTTGATATTACCGCGGTATCCAGAGTCCATTCCCATTCGACAATCGTATCGCCCTCGGGGTCAAAACTGCCGACCGCGTCTAACTTCACCTCCAGATTACCCTGAAGTTCAAAGCTTGGCACCGCAATGGGATCTTCATCAACATCAGCCACCGGGATGATAATATCTTCATCATAGGTTTCACCCCTACCGTCATCAGCACGAACGGTAATGATATATTCTGGCGTGGTTTCGAAATCGATTGCCGCGCCAGAAGTAACTATTAATCTTGCCAAGCCGGCATCATTAACGATTTCGAAATTGCCGCTCGGGTCGCTTATCATTGAGAAGGAAAGAAGATCATCATTGGGATCAGTACCACTGATAATACCAACTAAGGTGCCTCCCGGACTATTTTCCGGGATGGCGAGGTCAGATTGCAGGAGATAAGCATATGCCGCACCGCAGTCATCCTCATCATTTGCCCCGGCAAGGGCATATTCCCCGGAAATAAATACTGCACGGCCAAATTCGTTGTTGGGGGTAGCGTCATCAGGAGTAATTTTGACAACCTCGAGCCAACCGCTGCCAAAGCGTTTAAAAAGGTAAACCGAGCCGGAATCTGGTCCGGAGTTATCGTCGCCATAAGCCCCAAGAGTTACATAGTCTCCAGAAATGGCGACGGCATAGCTGAAATAATCGCTCGCCTCGCTGTCAGAAGCGATCAGCTTGGCTTGTTCACTCCAAAAGAAGCCCTGGCGCTTGAAAACATAAGCTGAACCAGCGCCACTATTCTTTAAATAGGAGCCAACCACAGCGTCGTCGCCGGAAATGGAGACAGACTTGCCGAACCAGTCAGCCAACGCTCCGTCAGAGGCGGTTAACTTGGCTTCCTCTTTCCAGATAGTTTCATCTCGAGTGAAAATATAGGCAGAACCGGAATCGTTGCCGTTGTCATCGTCCCGATAAGACCCGATAATGACTGAGTCGCCGGAAATGGCAACCGCGCATCCGAAACAGTCGCCTAATTCGCCGTCAGCCGGGACCAGCTTGGCTTGCTCGGTCCAGGTGGCATCATTTCGCTTAAAGATATAAGCGGCGCCAAAATCACCGCCGATGCCATCGCAGCCCACCGCGCCGACTACGGCGTAATCGCCGGAAATGGCAACCGAGCAGCCGAAGAAGTCATCTGCTGCGCTGCCCGAGGGGATTAACTTGGCTTGCTGGGCCCAAGTGCTTCCCGTACGTTTAAAAATATAGGCTGAGCCGGAATTGCTGCCATGGTCATCGTTAAACATTGCCCCGGCAATGGCGTAATCGCCGGAAATTGAGACAGACTTGCCGAAGTAATCACCAAATGCGCCGTCAGAGGCGGTCAGCTTGTCTTCCTCCAGCCAACTTGTGCCATCCCGCTTGAAAATGTAGGCTGAACCATAATTATAACCGCCGGTATCATCAGACCCAGCCCCGATAATTGCGTACTCTCCAGAGAGGCTAACGGAACAACCGAAATAATCATAATCCGCGCCGTCAGAGGCGGTTAACTTGGTTTCCTGGGTGTTGACTGTAAATGCGGAAAGGTCAATATCAGTAGGCGCTTCATTTGGTTTAGGAATAATCGCCGGAATCGTATAGGTAATTTCAAGTTTCGGCGCCCATTCTGCCTGCTCCATACCGCCCAGGACATACTGGTTGTTTGCGATCCCCAAGGCGCCTTCATGTGTAATAAAATATGCGTAGAATGAATTACTGCCATCGAAATGGTGAAGGCCAGTGGCGAGGTGGAAGCCTTGATAAACATCTGTGCTTTGCCATTCTGTGATAATTGGCAGGACATCAAAATTGTGATAACCACTCTCAGAAAGAAGCATGGAATAATCCACTTCTGAGCCATGATCACCGCAATCTCCCTGGATCTGGGGCGGGCCAAGCTCTTCGATTATATGCGGTGCATACCATCCCACATCTCTATCCCGGTATGCGGCGTTGGTATCGGTATGGTCATAGCCATCGGGATAGGAGGAGGTGCTTTCGGTCCACATGCCATCCCCGTTAGGATCAGTAACCGGGGAAACCTCGATTGCGGCATTTGTCGAATTGGCCGGTGAGAATTGATAAATGGTCAAAGTGGCGCTTTCCACGACAGTACCTAAGGGCAGCGCTTCCAACGCTTCCTTGACCCCGGCAAAATAAATAAGGCAGGCATTGTATTGACCGATTGAATTATCGTCTGTATATGACTGTCCTTGCCTCAGATACGCGCGTTGGCCAACGTTCGGAGGCGGATCCTCTTCCTTTCCAGGAGAAGTCCACCGGCGCAGATTAATATCCATCGTGCCGTTGTAACCATCAACGCCCTCCTGAAAGACCATTGCACCCCCAGACGGCAAGTCAATCAGCGCATAGTGGTCTTCATCATAACCGATCATTGAGCCTGGATTTATTACCCGGAAACGATATTTATGCCCATGGGTATTGATATCCGCGTACATTGCAAACCAAAGTTCAACATAGGTATCACTCGCGTAACTATCATTGATGCCATCTGCATCGCTTGAAAATTCGCCCGGGGCGGGAGTATAGCTGCCAGCAGGAGCACTGCTCTGGTACCAGCTGGTTTCAACCTCGTCATTATTAGAAATATTTACCGAGTATAAGTATGGCCGCCAGATAGTGTCCGCCGCGATATTGGTCCAAGGTCCGGGGGTTGGCGCATCATAGTCTTCCTGATATTGTAGTACCCAGTCTCCGCCTACTACATCATTAAGTGCAATCTGGAGTGAAAGCAGATATGTCGAACTACAGTGGCCAACCATCTCAGTATTTTCTGTTTCCCAGGCAATTGCATCCGGCTCAACCGGCTCATCGTTAGCCCAGGCATAATTAGTCATGATGACCGGGTAGTTGAAGGTAGCGGTGGGATATACTGAATAATTGAAGTCCGTGTCGGTTTTGACTATGCGGAAGCGGTAATTATGGTCTACCGATGCGGCAGCAGGTTTGACTGCATACCATAATTCCACAGACTTGTCGGCAAGATAATCGTCTGTGACCGTACCATCGTTTGAAAATTCACCGCTGTCAACAGTATAACCAACAGGCGGGTTGTTGTCGTACCAACCGGTTTGCACCTCGGCGTCATTGGCCAGATTCATCTCGTGCGCAGGGTCAGGTTCCCAGGCATTGCCGCCGGCGACATCGGTCCAGGGGCCGGGTGAATCGCTATCATAGTCCTCCTGGTACTGGAGGGACCAATCCCCGGATTGATTCTCTTCGAACGCGACTTGGACTGCGAGGATGTAGGTTTTCTCAGGAACGAAGAGCAGATCCGTTGCCTCCGCCTGCCAGTCGAGCGCATCGGCATCGCTATCCGCATCCGGCGCCCAGCCATACGAAGTCTGACTGGCCTCGGGAATATCCACCTCTGTCTGGTCAAAATAACCCGCTCCCTTCCAATCCACGCCATTAACCTCAAGGATAACCGGAATTTCGTAAAGAAGCTTAAAGGCTTTGGCATATTCGCCATTTGCAAGGGCATCACTGGCAGCAATGATTTTAGGCTGCATCTCTGTCGCAACTCCAGAACCTACAATTGACTTGACATAGATGGCATTGGCGATAAGTTCCTGCAAGTAGGCGAGTTCCCGGTATGGTATCCCGCTGTTTTCATAAGATGCCACCTCCACTGTGGTGGAGTTGAGCTTATAGCCTGCCAGGCCATAAGGCTCCAGAGCCACTGACAGCCTGTATTGGTCTCCGCTCGGCACCAGGGTTTCGGCCCCATTCGTAGCCAGGTTAAGGACTGGAGTGTTTTCATCAAGCATGATGTTGCCGGAAATCGGCCAGAAACCGGGATTCGCAACATAGATCCAGGTCTCCCCTCCTTTGACCAATTTTCTGATCACAAAATTGGTGTCAAAACCGGTGCTGAGTACCGGGGAGAATTTCTCCGGTGGAAGTTGTGAAAAGACCTTGGTAAAGGTGCGGTGTATCTGCTCATTGCCAAGGTTGATTGCCAGGTCGGTCCAGCCGAAGACGATAGCCTCTGGATCCCCGGAAATCAAAGCCGCGATAATCGGCTCCCGGCATTGATAGCCCCCCGGCTGCGGTTCAACCCGCACCCGATAAGATCTCATAATCCAATCTGACCCGCTAACGAGATAAGGACTGATTGAACCAACGTTATAGTCTTTGCTGGCACACTGGTTTTCATCCCAGCTTGACCGCACAAAAACATAGCGATTGGTATCAGTCGCGAAGGCGTCAGTAATTCGGGGGTCCAGCTTGGCCAGCCAGAGGTAAGGGCTTTGCGAATATTGTAACCCGAAGCGCCAGGATTCCTTGAAACTGATGGTCCAGCGCCCGGTCCAAAGATCCGGAACGCTATGGAGGGCATTAAAATCATAGGCCATCGTGTGCAGGTATTCTTCATAGGTTTGTCCAGAAGTGAGCCAATCCTCGAAGAACTTATTGTCTTCGATCATCACGTCATTAAGAAACTGCAAATCCGCGCGCTCAGCCTGCAGCAAGGTGATCGCATCCCCCAGCCACTGGGCATACTTGTCACAGCGCCATTGATAAAAAGCTGCCAGCCAAGCGGGGTTGTTAGTAAGTTTATTCTTGCGATGCCAAAAGCGATTCGGATCAGTTGGGGAGATTACCGGATCCACTGAGTTAAGATCAATCCCGGTATCATTTTCAAAGAGACCGAAGGTATAGTCATCGAAGCTGCAGTAGAGCGCGTTATCATAATCCGTCGCGTAAGGATGGCCGAGGACATAACCCGGGGCCCATAACCCCACTGGATGCCCGGCTGGTCCGGATTCGTTGTGCACACCTTTGAAGTGAGTGAATTGCTTGTACTGCATGCCCCAGGCAGTCATATAGTCGTTAAACTTCTTCTTCACATCCGGATGTAGCCAGTTTTGCCTATTTACGTAACTGACCGAGGAATCACTCATGGTAAACTGTTGGCCATTTTCGTTTACCAACCAGCAGGTATCGCCGCCCTGGGCCACCTGCGCATTGTTAAGCAACATCTCACACTCCCCGCGGTATTGGGTGAATTCCATACCGAGGTAGAAATCAATGTTATTGATCTCCAGCACATTCGCCAGGAAAGCCCGGTAGCAATGCGGCATCCTGGAATCCTTGGTGTGGTTGATCAACATTGCCGGGGTGCCGCGATTGGTGTATTGATAAGCGCCCATGATGTGCATGTTCTGGCCGGCAAATTTCAGGTACTGGGTGTAATGATCGTAAGTCTCCTTCATCCATTGCAAATCAAGGATATAACGGTGCATCAAAGTACCGTCGTTGGGATGGCTTTTTGCCAGGCCGAAGTTATTCCCGATTCCGGAGCTGTACAAGGTGCGCTCGGTATGGATGCCGAAGTCCCTTTCCAGCCCCATGCGGATCGCGGGAAGATCCCCGGTGATATGGTATACCCGCAAAGCTGCCGCGGCCGAATGCAGCCCATCCTCACCATTGACAATATCAACCGAGTGAGGTCCGGAATGGGTTGCCCGGCAGACCCAGCGCAAGGTCTTCATCCCATAGGTTCGGTAAAAAGTCCTGCCAGTTTCAGCGCCGACCCCGGAGACGGAGTTATCCCATTCCCCCTCAGCTTTATGCGAAATTGAAACCTCGATCAGGCGGTCAGCGTCATCGGGATAATCCAGTTCAAACATGTAAAAATCGCCTTGATGGTCCGGGATAAAACGATAGGAGAAGAAGGAACTGCGCTCACTGCCGACCACCTCGCGGTATTGGCTTCCATCGCTCATGGTCACGATTTTTGGAGCTTCCGGTGAGACTACTTCGGTAGAGTTGCCATAGGGGTCAATGGTGTACTCTTTCCATGCATGACTATCGGCAGGATCGGTAAAGTCGATGGTTTCTTCCAAGGTCATGCTCATACCTTCGGTGTAGCTGGCGCCTTCAATCGGGGTTGGCGAGTGATTAGCGATCACCATAAATGGCTCGCGTGTCCTCGTCCTAAATGCCGCCCCGCTCCGGGTTAATTCCAGGGAGATTGTATAGATGCCATCAGGCAGGCTATCCCCAAGGTTGATGCTGTATTTCAGGGAATTATCAATTTCGGTAAAGGATGATACCTGGCCACTGGCTTCCAAGGTGCCGAGCCCGCCAGCGTCTATACCGGTTTCTACAGGTCTGCGGACATAGTATTTAAGCACCGGATCGGGGGCGGGATCTTTCAGCCCTTCCGGCACATAGACGTCGAAGCGCACCTCCGTGCCCTCTTCGTAAAAGAGGTTACGCTTGTTGGGATCAGGATTACGGATGTCGAATGGACCGGCATAGGCCGCCATCGCCACCTCGTCACTCTCGCCGCGCATATGGTAGTAAATCCCATAGGCGTCTTGGACACCCCCGTCCTCCCCGACACCCTTCCAAGCAGAGTCATCAAATCCCGGTTCGCTCCACCCGGCCGGGCCGGTGGGACTGCAAGTCCAGCGTAACGAGGGATCGGTAGAAAGGCTGGTTTTCCATTCCGTCTCAGTGCCATCGGCCATAATAATTCGACACTGGAAAAAAGCCTGGGGTTTATATCTTACCCGGTAACAATAAAAGCCAATACAATTGGTTCCCGGTTGCAGGTAGGGGGTAATATCGACTGAATTGGTGTGGTAGAGATACTCGGCCTGGTTTCTCTCTACTTTCTGGCCGTTGACATAAAGTTCGGCCGCGATCCGGTTCCATCCGTACCAGATGTATTCAGTTGCGCCACTGACATCGGCTATTGCCCTCCAGACCGTGCCGGCCGGGAGGGTAAATTCCTTGCGGAGATAACCCTGACAGCGATCCTGGGTAAGTTTAACCCATTCAATTTCAAAACTTTCCTGATAGGCCCCTGTGACGGTAAGCTTGAAACCATCAGGGGTGGGGAAGATCATCCCGCCGTTCTGATTCATGGTAACGCCTTCATCAGGATCGACAGGCCAGGTATTACCGGAGAATTCCGTGGTTATCGGGTAAGTGTAAGACTGGGTTCCCTCTTTGTATTGCTCTACGGTCAGAGACTTGGTGCCGGTGCTTGACCCCTTAATCCTGATGATGATATGATTCTGCTCCGGCCACATGGACTGGACCTGGTCACGGGGTTGGGTACCGCTGACATTACCCCAGTTGAGAACTGCGCTGGTATTAGAAAGTTGAAATTTAAGCAGCCCGCCGGAAACCTCCCAGGTGCCCGCTTTGACCCCGGTATATGAGACGAAATTCGCGGAGTTATCAACTGGCAGAAAGATCTTTTCCGGAGTGTCGTAAGCGGGGGCGATTGAATCCGCCCAGAAAATTTCATTAGGATCTAAATCATCGGTAGGTTCGGCATGAATGGTAAAGGTAAAAACCATTATCGAAACCATTGCTGCCAGTATAAAACGCCATTTATACATAACTCCATTCCTCATTCTAAAGACTTTATAACCGAAGAATAATTTCGAAATTAATCTATGGTGATAGTTATAGATAGGTAAGCTACGTGATGGGCAGGTAATAACACCGGATCTGCTATAATTATACTGATATTTTCCAGAGGCATTTACCCGCCGGCTGTTAAGTAATAATTCCAGCTACCTATTATAGCAATAAGTTAAAAAATATCCTCCGCTGAGCACATATTGGCTTTATTATAAAATGTAGTATAAATCAGTATTTGTCAATTAGCTTGTTATAATATAACCTGATAAGTGTATTATATCCTCTAATCCCCTTGGGCGTTCTTTTGGGCGTGACCATGAAGGCAACATGAGACTACCTGAGACCGAACTGGGTGTTTTGCAAGTTTCGCAAGAAGCATAAAAAATTGGATAGCAGGCGTAAGTCCCGTTATCCAATCTTGTTATGATGAAGCACCCAATCGATTCATGCCTGGTGACACTCGGTTTACAAAGCTGTTGATGGGAAGTGCTTACCTCTTACTTGTAAACCATCACCTACAACTTAATTGATTTAGCCTTAACCGTCCCGTTGGGCGGAATTGTGGCTGAATTTTACCTGTGCTCCCCATAATGCGTTTTCAAGATGACAAAATCAGTGAAATCAATCCTGCCGCTCTGGTCGAAGTCTGCGGGCGGGCAAGTGGTGCTGTACACGGTTCTCAGGATGATGAAATCTTCATAATCGACATGATCATCACCATTAATATCACCCTGGAGCCAGTCCACAACAACTGAGACCGGTTCGCTCCACAGCTCGTGCTCATCCTTCACGCGCAGGAACACTTCATGCGGGCCGCGGTTCGCGAAGATGTAATTGAAATCCAAGGCTGTTGAAATAATAGTATCGCCCAGCTTCCATTCATACTCGGTAATTGCTTCGCCATCAGGGTCGAAACAGCCAGAAGCATGGAAATACACTTTCAGCATTTCATACAACCCGGTTTCCGGCACCAATGCAAATGCGGGTACAGCGATCGGAGCTTCATTGACATCAAGCACCATGATAGTAAACTCCTCGTCGTATATCCCTCCGTTTCCATCGTCAGCGCGGATAGTGATGTTGTGCGAGATAGCGGCTTCGTAGTCCAGGGTAGCGCCGGCAGCTAACTGCAGCTTCCAGGTGCCACTGTGGTTAATCACTTCAAAGTAACCCGAAGGATCGCTGTGCAACGAGAAGGTAAGGGTATCATTCTCAGGATCAACACCGGTAATTGTATTGATCAATGTTCCTGCAGGGCTGTTTTCTTCTACATCCGGTTGCAGGTTATTAAGATTGTAGATATATGCGGAGCCGGAATCAGTGCCATTATCATCATCTCTATAAGCTCCGATCACAGCATAGTTTCCAGAAATGGAAACAGAGGAACCAAAGCAATCAACTTCTTCGCCGTCAGGGGCGGTCAATTTCTTAACTTCTGTCCAACTGGTGCCATTTCGTTTGAAGACGTAAGCAGAGCCAGGATCTTTTTGAAGTAAACCAGTACCAATCACAGCATAGTCGCCGGAGATCGAGACAGAGTGGCCAAAGCCATCATACAACTCGCCGTCAGAGGCAATGATTTTGGTTTGTTCAGTCCAACTGCTTCCATCTCGTTTGAAGATATATGCAGCGCCGGAATAATAGCCATTGTTACCGTCACGGTCTGCTCCGATTACGGCATAGTCCCCGGAAATCGAGACAGAGCAGCCAAAAGCCTCACTCCTTACGCCATCAGCAGCGAAGATTTTGGTTTGTTCAGTCCAACTGGTTCCGGTTCGTACAAAGACATAAGCAGAGCCGCAAGCTATGCCATTACCATCGCTATAAGGGCTTCCAATAACAGCATAGTCACCGGACATGGAGACAGAGGAACCAAAGCTATCATGACCATCACCGTCAGAAGCAATGATTTTAGTTTGTTCAGTCCAACTGATTCCGGCTCGGTTAAAGACGTAAGCGGAGCCGGAAAAATAGCCATTGTCATAGTCGCCCGGGGCCCCGACTACAGCGTAGTCTCCGGAAATAGAGACAGACTCACCGAAATAATCACCCACCGAGCCGTCAGAGGCGGTGATCTTAGTTTGTTCAGTCCAACTGCTTCCATCCCGTTTAAAAATATAAGCTGAACCGGGATTTGGATTCTGGCCATAATGAGCACCGCTAATTACGTAGTCGTCGGAAATAGAGGTGGAGCAGCCGAAGTGATCATTTGCCGCGCCGTCAGAGGCAGTCAGTTTGGTTTCCTCTGTCCAACTGGAACCACTTCGCGCAAAGATATAAGCAGAGCCGGAAGCACTGCCATTATCATCGTCACCCTGAGCTCCGACTACCGCGTAGTCGCCGGAGATGGAAACAGATAAACCAAAGTTATCCAACTCTTCGCCATCAGAGGCGGTGAGCCTTGTCTCCAGCGCACTCAAGTCTATATCAATAGGCGCTTCATTGACATCAAGTACTATGATAGTAAAGTTCTCATCGTATATCTCAGCATGCTCATCATAGGCGCGGATAGTGATGTTATGCGAAGAGGCGGTTTCATAATCAAGGGTAGCGCTGGAGGCTACCTGCAGCTTCCAGGTGCCAGCATCATAAATAACTTCGAAATTGCCAGAAGGATCGCTTTGCAGATAGAAAAATACCGTGTCGTCATCAGGATCAGTACCGGTGATGATACCGACCAGGGTTCCGGCAGGACTGTTTTCTGCAATCTCGTTATTAGACAACGAGATATCATCAGGCGCCTCATTGACATCAAGTACAATGAGAGTAAAGATTTCATCATATATCCCGCCATTTCCATCATCTGCACGGATAGTGATGTCATGCGAAGAGGCGGTTTCATAATCAAGGGTAGCGCCGGGAGCTGCTTGCAGCTTCCAGGTGCCGCCGTCATTAATAACCTCGAAATTTCCTGAAGGATCGCTTTGTAGTGAGAAGGTAAGGGTGTCGTCATCGGGATCAGTACCGGTGACGATACCTACTAAAGTTCCTGCAGAACTGTTTTCTGCAATCTCGTTATCAGTCAAAGAGATATCATCAGGCGCTTCATTAACATCAAGTACAGCAATAGTAAAGTTCTCGTCATATGTCCAACCATTCCCATCATCGGCGCGGATAGTGATGTCATGCGAGATCGCGGTTTCGTAATCAAGGGTTGCGCCGGGAGCCACCTGCAGCTTCCAGGTGCCGCCATCATCAATAACCTCGAAATTGCCGGAAGGATCGCTTTGCAGAGAGAATGAAAGCGTGTCGCCATTGGGATCAGTACCAGTAATTATACCGACCAGGGTTCCTGCAGGACTGTTTTCTGCAATATCGCTATTAGACAAAGATATATCAGTCGGTGCTTCATCAATATCCAGTACGATGATAGTGAAGACCTCGTCATAGATCCCCCCATTCCCGTCATCGGCACGGATAGTGATGTCATGCGAGGAAGTGGTTTCATAATCAAGGGTAGCTCCAGGAGCTACCTGCAGCTTCCATTCGCCGCTATCTTCTACGATTTCAAAGTAGCTTGAAGGATCGCTTTGCAGAGAGAAGGTGAGAGTATCACCATCTGGATCAACACCGGTAATTGTACTGACCCAAGTTCCTGCAGGGCTGTTTTCCTTAACAGCCAATTGGATATCGTATACATATGCAGACCCGGAATTACTGCCATTGTCATCGTCGCCATAAGCCCCTATCAAGGCGATATCATTGAAAATCGAGACAGAACCAAAAAAGTCTTCGGCCGCGCCGTCAGAGGCAGTGATTTTAATCTGTTCAGTCCAACTGGTTCCATTCCGTACGAAGATATAAGCAGATCCGGAATCTGGGCCGTTGTCATTATTACCATTAGCCCCGACAATGGCATAGACGCCGGAGATGGATACAGAACAACCAAAATAATCATTCATTGCGCCATCAGATGCGGTCAGCTTGGCTTCCTCAGTCCAACTGGTGCCGTCACGTTTAAAGACATATGCAGAGCCGGAATCGGTGCCATTGTCATCGTCTCTATTAGCTCCGATAACAGTGTAGTCGCCGGAAATGGAGACAGATTGGCCAAAGTAATCATCCGCTGCGCCATCAGAGGCGGTTAGCTTGGCTTCTTGAATCCAACTGGTACCGTCGCGTTTAAAAACGTATGCAGAACCGGAAAAGCTACCATTGTCATCGTCTCCATAAGACCCGACCACGGCATAGTCGCCGGAAATAGAGACAGACAAACCGAAAAAATCATACTCTGCAGCATCAGAGGCGGCCAGCTTGGTTTGTTCAGTCCAATTAGTGCCGTCGCGTTTAAAGATGTATGCAGCACCGGAGCCATTGCCATTCTCTTCGTCTTCATAAGCACCAACCACTGCGTAGTCTCCGGAAATGGATACAGAGTTGCCGAAACAATAATACTCCACGCCGTCACTAGCGGTCAGCTTGGCTTGCTCAGTCCAACTGGTGCCGTCGCGTTTAAAGATGTATGCAGAGCCGGAATTATTGCCATTGTCATCGTCTCCATTAGCCCCGACAATAGCATAGTCATCGGAAATCGAGACAGAGCCACCGAAAACATCACTCGCTGCGCCATCAGAAGCAGTAAGTTTAGCTTCTTGAGTCCAGTTGCCGGCGTCGCGTTTAAAGATGTATGCAGAGCCAGAAGTCTCGCCATTATCATCGTCATAAACAGCTCCCACTACAGCGTAGTCGCCGGATATCGAGACAGAGTTGCCGAAATGATCACCCACTGAGCCGTCAGAGGAGACAATTTTTGTCTCTGATACATTTGATACTGCTACAGTGAGACTAATATCAGTTGGCGCGTCGTTAGCCAGTACCAAACTACCACTGCAAACCAGGCTGATTATCATTGCGAATAAAAATCTGCGAGCACTCATGGTTATTCTCCATCTGCCGGACAATAACTAATTTTAATAAGATAGAAGTTCTCAATAAATAAAGGAACGGTGTCTGCCAAATATACCTAAGCAGCGATTCCAATCAAGTTGTAATGACACACTACTACATAAATAATGGTTTGTCAAATTAAACACAAGATTTTAATTTTATGTCTAACAACAGGATCTAACAGATTTTCAATGAATATATTATCCTTGGTATTCTTCAAAATTTCATGTAGTGATGAGTTGGGCGTCCAGTTGGGCGGAACTGGGGAGACTTCCTGAGACTCTGTGAGACTACATGAGACTGAACTGGGGGTTTTGCAATTTACGCAAGAGGCTTGAAAACAGCTGGATAAAAGGTGTAACTTACACTATTCAGATTAGTTATATTGGAGCCACAAAGCCGATTCGCGCCTGGTGACAGACGGTTTACAAACCGGTCGGCCAAATTCGATGACTTTTTGTTAAACAGAAGACGGTATGAATATCTATTTATTTATGGGTGTTTGAGTGGAGGTTCTGTTTATGTGTATATTGATTTTTTGATTGTAATTCTGCTGTCATCCCTTAAGCATAACGTAAATTCCCTGTTAGAGATTTTATCCCGCTTTTAACTTAAATTGCATTAATCTATATTCTGAGTATAATCAGTCAGATAAAAGGCCGTTTTATCAGTAGTTGTTACCTTGGTATTTTCACCCCCAAATCTTAACTTTTGGGATTAAGCAAGCAAGGGATTGATTATGAACAAACTCGTTAGATTCTCGGTTAACAACCCGAAGGTAATAACTGTAATGATGGTAATCATAACCATTATTCTTGCCTTGTTGGCCGCACTCCCAACCCTGCTTCCAGAGTCCTTCCCCAGGTTAAAACCTGCAATGATTGATACCGACCCAGAGAACATGCTGCCTGAGGATGAACCGGTCCGGGTTTTCCATCAGGAGATGAAAAAGACCTTTGCTCTCTGGGACATGATCGTAGTCGGGGTAGTCAACAACCATCATCCCGAGGGAGTTTTTAATGTCGCCACCCTGCAAAAAATCCACGCCCTGGCCAGCTATGCCGAAGAATTAACCTGGGCGGATCCGGATAATCCGGAGCATAAATCCGGCGTCATTGCCGTGGATATGCTGGCGCCTTCGACCGTTGACAATATTGAACCTGGCGCCATCGGCGAGGTGAAATTTGAGTGGCTGATGAAATCCCCTCCCGCAACCCCTGAGGAAGCCCTGGCGGTGCGCGACAAAGCCAAGCGCATTCCCATGTTCAACGGCACGTTGGTTAGCGATGGGGATAAAGATGCTACCGGCCAGACCGCCGCGCCAAAAGCAATTGCTATTTATATCCCCTTAACTGACAAGCATCTCAGCTACAAGGTAGCCAGTAAGCTCCAGGAAAGAATTGCAGACTTTGGTATTGGTGATGAAGAATTCCATATCACCGGCCTGCCGGTGGCGGAGGATACCTTCGGGGTGGAGATGTTCAAGCAGATGGCACTCTCCGCGCCGCTGGCGATGCTGATTATCTTCCTGCTGATGTGGTTCTTCTTCCGCAAGTTCTCTCTGATTATCTCACCCATGATCGTCGCGGTGGTTTGTGTGATCCAAACCATGGGCCTGCTCGTTACCACTGGCCACACCATTCACATTATGAGTTCGATGATCCCGATCTTTATCATGCCGATCGCGGTGCTGGATGCGATCCACATTCTCAGTGAATTTTTTGACCGCTATCAGGAAAGCAAGGACAAGCGCGAGACCATCCTGAAGGTCATGGATACGCTCTTCACCCCGATGCTCTATACCTCCCTGACCACTGCTGTCGGTTTTGCCTCGCTGGCCCTGACGCCAATTCCGCCGGTGCAGGTTTTCGGTCTGTTCATCGCCTTTGGGGTCATGATGGCATGGCTCTGGACGGTGACTTTTATCCCGGCATCCATCATGTTCATCCGCCAGAAGTCGCTGGACAATTTTGGCCTGACCGAGCACAACCAGGAGGTGGAATCGCATTCCCTGCTATCCCGGCTGCTGGCGGCCACCGGGCGTCTTACCTTCCAGCATGCGAAACTGATTATGTTGCTGGCTGTCCTGGTAGCGCTTGCCGCAATCTATGGGATTTCCAAGATCAATATCAATGACAACCCGGTTAAATGGTTTGAGCCAAACCATTCCATCCGTATAGCCGACAAGGAGCTAAATAAGCATTTTGCCGGTACTTATATGGCTTATCTTACGCTTGCCTCTGCTGCCGGAGACGAAACTGTCCCCGCCACCCTTGCTTCCTTGGAAAAAGCTGCCGAAGCCAAGGCCAAAACCCTTGCAGAGGATGGTTATGAGGGCGTTACAGCCGTCTTTGCCAATCTCCTCACCCAGGCGAAAAAGCTTGCGCCAGAGGCCGTTTTCCGCGCCCAGTTTCTGAAACTGCTTGAAACCTATGCCCAAGAGCAGGCGGAAGCGAAGACAACGCCGGAGGTACAGATTGATGCCTGGTATGAAGCTGCCACCTTTGTCAGTTCTGAGAAACAGAGCATCCAGACCTTTAAGGATCCGGGTGTCCTGAACTGGATCGCGGGCCTGCAGCAGCATCTGCTCACCCTCCAGAGCCGTGACCAACGGCAATTGGTAGGCAAGTCCAGCTCGCTGGCAGACATTGTCCGGACTGTCTACCGGGAATTGCGGGGCGGTTCGCAGGAGTACTATATTATTCCTGATAACCGGCAAGGGGTTGCGCAAACCCTGATGCAGTACCAAAATAGCCACCGCCCGCAGGATCTCTGGCATTTTGTGGAAAAACCTGATGAAACAGCGGACCAACCCGGTTATCGCAAGATCAGCCTCTGGATCCAGCTCAAAAGCGGGGACAACCAGGATATGCAAGAGGTGATTGATGGGGTGGACGCATATATTGCGGGCAATCCCCCGACCTCACCGTTAACGCATAACTGGTTTGGCTTGACCTATATCAATGTGATCTGGCAGGACAAGATGGTACAGGGCATGTTGGGCGCCTTTCTTGGCAGCTTCCTGGTAGTTTTCTTGATCATGATGCTGCTCTTCCGCAGCGCCCTCTGGGGATTGCTGTCGATGGTGCCATTATTAGTTACTATTGGTGCTATTTATGGGTTAATTGGTTTTATCGGCAAGGATTATGACATGCCGGTAGCAGTGCTTTCGAGCCTCAGCCTGGGCTTGGCAATTGATTATGCGATCCACTTTCTTGCCCGTTCACGAGAGTTAAGAGCCACCCAGGGAGAATGGCAGGCAACCGTGGGGCCGATGTTTGGCGAGCCCGCCCGGGCAATCACCCGCAATGTCCTGGTTATCGGTGTGGGTTTCCTGCCGCTCCTGGCCTGTAAATGCGGTACCTGTATCGCAATGGGCGTTACTGCCATAATCCTCATTGGGATAAATATTTATCAATTTATGGAAGCGGGAATAACAACTCTGAGCTTGATCAGCATTATCGGTGTGGTTATGCTGTTCCTGCTTTGTTGCCTGGCAAGCCGGAGGAGTTCCTGCCGCCAGGAGACACATAACCGCTAAGAATACACTTTACTTAGGAGATGATTATGAACAGATTTATCTTTAGCATCGCGCTCTTTAGTCTGCTGCTGTTTTGTATGCAACCAACGGGAAAGTGCGCCGAAACGGAAAGCACGCCGGAGGTTGCAGCCGGGGCTTCAGCAGAAAAGCCATCTGTCGATAAGATTGTGGCTAAAGCCAACCATATTGCCTATTACCAGGGACGTGATGGCCGGGCAGACGTGGAAATGACCATTATTGACCAGGACGGCAAGGAGCGCAGCCGCCAGTTTACCATTCTCCGGCGCGACGTGGAAGTGGAAGACGATAGCCCTGTACAGGCTGGAGATCAGAAATTTTATGTTTATTTCAAACGCCCGGCGGATTGGAATAAGACTGTCTTCATGGTGCATAAGAAGGTTGATGGCGATGATGATCGCTGGTTGTACTTGCCAGGTTTGGACTTAGTTAAAAGAATCGCTGCCAGTGACAAGCGCACCAGCTTTGTCGGCAGCCACTTCCTCTATGAAGATGTCTCGGGCCGCAACCCCAATGAGGATCGCCACGAGCTTTCCTCGGAAACTGAGGATGCGTATGTACTTAAAAATACTCCTAAGAACCCTGAGACAGTGGAGTTCTCCTATTATCTCATGTATGTGCATAAAAAAACGTTCCTGCCCTATTACCTCGAATATTATAACAGTAAAGGCGAGAAATACCGGGTCGGGCGTGCGGTATCTACTGAAACAATAGATGGTTACCTGACAGTTACCAAAGGGGAAATGGAAGATCTCAATACCGGGGGCAAGACTGTAGTAACCTACAGCAAGGTCAAGTACAATACGGATCTCCCGGATGATATCTTCACCGAGCGCTACCTGCGCAATCCACCGCGGAAAGAGTTGCGGTAAGAGACTTAAGGTATAGCAAATATGAGAGATAACAACAATTTTAGCAGATTGTTATTTGCTTTTGTCCTGGTTTTATGCTTTATCTTCATAAGCTGCGCCTTTTTTCTCGCAGCCGCGGAACCGCCCCTGCCCTTTGGGTTGGTGGAGGAGAAAGACATCCCCAGCGGCGCCCCTGCCCTTCCTGCCGGGCTTGAGCCGGATACCGGCGGACCCTCCCTGCCCTCCGGGTTGGAGCCAGCAGCCACTAAGAAAGCTGCATCCCCCCAAGCAAAACCGGATTCAGGATTTACTTTGCCGGTTAATCTCGCCGGATTCTGGGAAACCCGCTTCGGCAGCCGTTCGCAGGAAGACCCGCACGAAAAGGAGGTTTCCATCGGTGAAACCCGCCTGCAGTTGCAGTTAGAACAGCCTGGCGAGCGGGTAACTCTCAAGCTTACTACGGATCTCCTCTACGACCCGGTGCTTGACTGCCATGCACTTGATCTTGAGACCGGGCAGGGATGGCTGGATCTCCGCGAAGCCAGCATCCTGCTGCGGGCGACCGACTTTCTGGACCTGAAGGCCGGACGCCAGATTCTCACCTGGGGCACTGGGGATATGCTCTTCATCAACGACCTCTTCCCCAAGGACTGGAATTCCTTCTTTATTGGCCGGGATGATGAATATTTGAAAAGCCCTTCGGACGCGCTTAAAGCCTCGCTCTTTTCTGGCATCGGCAACCTGGATATCGTTTATACCCCGCGTTTCGATGCGGATCGCTTTATCGACGGGCGCCGGATCAGTTATTACAATGCTTTCCTCGGCAGACGGGCAGGCAGGGATGCCATTATCGACCCCCTCCGGCCGGACGACTGGTTTGATGATGATGAACTGGCGCTGCGCTTTTATCGTAACCTTTCCGGGTATGAAGCCGCCCTGTATTTCTATAACGGCTACTGGAAAAGCCCTGGGGGAATGGACGAAATTTCAGGCCGTGCAATCTTCCCTAAGCTCAGGGTCCTGGGCGCAAGCGTGCGCGGCCCAATTGCTAACGGCATCGGCAACCTTGAGATCGGCCATTATAATTCCCGCGATGACAGGGACGGCGACAATTTCATGATTAATAACAGCCAGTTCCGAGTCCTTATCGGGTATGAACAGGAACTGGTGAAGGATTTTACGATAGGCATGCAATACTATGTGGAGTATATGCTTGACCATGACTCTTACCAGGATACCCTGCCGGCCATGTCGATGGAAGCGGATGAGGTGCGGCAGGTGGTGACGCTGCGCTTAACCAGGCTGATGATGAACCAGAACCTGAAGCTATCCCTCTTCACCTATCTCTCACCCTCCGACGGCGATGCTTTCCTGCGCCCGAAAATCAATTATCAAATTGATGACCACTGGTCGGCGGAACTGGGCGGTAATATTTTCTGGGGAGAGGACGAACATACTTTTTTCGGCCAATTCGAAGATAATACCAACCTTTACTTTGCCCTGAGATTTGGATTTTAACCAGACAAATTAATCTTAATTTGTTTGTCATGTTTAATTCAATAAAGATTTGCTCAACTGTTTAAACAATCATTTTTGTTGAGATCCGTAGATACCACATGGGATGTTCTCTTGGGAGGAATTGGGGCTTAAATAGAGTATGAATCGTAAGCAAAAGCATTTGTAGAGTCATGGAAAATAAGAATCCCTCCGCAGCATTCTCTTTAGAGGTGCTCTCTTTATCGGGGGGCCCAACTATTCATCCGCTCTGCTTATAATAAAGTTACTTCCCGTTTTTCCTGGTGGTCGTAAAGAGGTCATAAAGCACCGGGATCAGCACCAGGGTAAATACGCCGGAAATAAAGATCCCGCCAATTGACGCAACTCCAACGCCATTGCGCATCTCGGCGCCAATCCCTCGTCCGAAAGCCAGGGGCATCATTCCCAGTACCGCTGCCATGGTAATCATGACAATGGGACGGAAGGGTTCGCAGGTGGCGCTGATCATAGCTTTGTGGCGCGGGACACCCTCGGCAATATGTACATTGAACTGGCCCACAATCAGGATCGCGTTATTCACCACAAAGCCCGTCATGATGACAAAGCCCATAATCTCAAAGATACCCAGGCTCAATCCGGCAAGGGCGAGGGCCCAGATCATGCCAATCAATGCGAGGGGGAGAGTAATAATCGCCAGGCTGGGTTGCTTATAGGATTCCAAAATCGCCGCCAGGGTTAAAAAGATCATGATTACCACTATAAGCAGGGCCTCGCCAAGAGCAACCTGTGCTTAGAAATTCCAGAAGTTTTTCAACTTCTTCTCTAATAATTTTTTCAAATCATAGCCCTTGAATTTTAGCCGCAGTAAATCTTTTTAAAATTATAAACACAACAAGCTAGTTAGGCACAAAGTTTTATATTAAATAAACCATCCCATATAAGTTTTAACCCACAGAGAGTTTTAAATTGACTATATGCGACTAGTTAATACTATTTAACTCGGTGTTGAATAATTTTTTCCGGAGAAAAGCTGATGCCGAAAAGTTGCTTTGCACTTTTTGTTATTGTTACGGGATGCCTTCTTTTCGCGGGCTGCGGCAGTGACCTGGAACGCGATGCCCGGCATGACATGCAGGCAGAGGCGCAGGTAATCAATCTCCAAGAAGGGCAATTCGGAAAGCCAGTTGCCATTAACATTCTATTGAGTGACAATCCCGATCTATCTGAATACTTGCGCTATGCCGCGATTCATAACCATGATCTCCGGGCCGCCTTTTATGAGTGGCAGGCAGCCCTGGAAAAGGTTCCCCAGGCACAGGCACTGCCTGATCCGAAGCTAAGTTATACAAATTATATAGAAGAGGTGGAAACCCGGGTCGGCCCTCAGAAAAACCGTTATATGCTGATGCAGATGTTGCCTTGGCCGACCAAGATAACCGGCAAGTCCGACCTGGCCCTGCGCCAAGCTTTGGTTCAGCAATATGTCTATGAAACGAAAAAGCTTGCCTTGTTCTATCAAGTAAAAAAAGCATACTACGAGTACTATTACCTTCATAAATCCATCCAGGTGATTAACGAGAATATCCAGCTCCTGCAAAGTATTGATGAAAGCTTACAGACTAAATACAAAACTGGCAGCGTGGATAATCACACACTGCTCCAAACCCAGGTAGAACTGGGTAAGCTTGAGGATCACCGGGAAAGCTTGCAGGCTTTACAGGCAGTGATGGCTTCGCGCTTGAATGCCGCCCTCGGAAGGAGTGTCGGCCTCCCCTTGCCGTGGCCCGTGGTAATTGAGAAAGCTCCTCGCAGCCTTGTAGAGGAGGAAATCCTGGCAAGCCTGTTGCAGGATAATCCCGGCTTGCAGGCTGCAAGAGAAAAAATACATGCTGCTGATGCCGGCGTAAGCTTGGCACATGCCGAATACTTCCCGGATTTTGGCCTTGGCGCGTCCGTGATTGAAACTGACCGCCGGACCGACATGGATCCTAATGACAACGGCAAAGATCCGGTGATGCTTACCCTGGAACTCTCCCTACCGCTCTGGTGGAACAAGTACAACGCCGGGATGCGCGAGGCTGAAGCCAGGCGGAATGCCGCCCGGGAGGAGCTGGAAGCAAAGACCCTCATGCTCTCTTCAGATCTGCAGCTTGCTTTCTACAATTATCAGGACGCAAACCGCAGGCAAAAGTTCTTCCAGGACACACTAATACCTAAGGCGGAGCAGGCGCTGGCCTCGGCCCAGACCGCGTTTGCAACTGGCGAAACCAGCTTCACGGATCTGATTAATGCTGAACGCAACCTGCTTGAACTTCGCCTGATGGTCGAACGAGCGCTGGTTGACAACCGCATTCACTTGGCAGAACTTGAAAAGCTGGCGGGGAGGAATTTACGCTTGGCTGCCGATACTGATGTTGCAACTGAATCAGATTAGTAAGCATTTGGATTGATTCCTATTATCCCCTCGCCTGAACATTCTCGCCCACCTCAACCTAAGGGGAAAAGGAGATCTATCATGGATTCATCAAAACCTCAGCCAAAACCCAATAGACTGCTAAAAAAAATTATCGTTGGCATCCTGCTTATTTTTCTGATCTGGATGATCACCGGCAGGCATTCAAAATCCCCTGACAATGATACTTCGCCTGTAGGGACAGAGCAAACTGCCAAAGCCACTGTCTGGACCTGTGCAATGCATCCCCAAATCCGGCAGCCAGAACCCGGGAGGTGCCCGATCTGCGCAATGGCACTCATTCCCGCTGGCGGAGAAGAAGCCGAAGGACTCGGCCCCCGGATGATGAGCATTTCGGAAGAGTCGATAAGACTGGCTGAAATCCAGATGCAACCGGTGGAGCGTCGATTTGTCGATCTGGAGATCCCACTGGTTGGTAAAATCGATTACGATGAAACCCGGGTTAAAACCATCTCCTCCTGGGTGCCGGGTAGGCTGGAGCGCCTCTTTGTCGATTATACCGGCATTCCGGTCAAAGAGGGCGATCACCTCGTGGAGATTTACAGCCCGGAACTCTATAGCGGACAGGAAGAATTGTTGCAGGCAATCAAATCCCTGGAAAAACTTCAGGAGAGCAGTAGCAAGCTGGTCAAGGAATCTACTGAAAAAAACATCGCTGCCGCCCGGGAAAAATTGAAACTTCTGGGATTAAATCCGGAGCAGATCCAGGAAATTGAAACAAGCCGAACCCCGTCCGCAACGGTGGAGATCGATGCTCCCCTTGGCGGCGTAGTGATTAAAAAAATCGCGGAACAAGGGGCGTATGTCAAAACCGGAACCCCGATCTATCAACTGGCGGATCTCTCCACTCTCTGGGTTAAACTCAATGCCTATGAGAGCGATGTCGCGCGACTGAGATACGGCCAGGAGGTTGAAATCCTTACCGAAGCCTACGGCGACCGAATCTTTCCCGGCTGGATTTCTTTTATTGACCCGATTTTAAATCCCAAGACCCGGACGGTTGAGGTTCGGGTTGTGGTTAATAATTCTGACGGCCTGCTGAGGCCGAATATGTTCGCGAAAGCAAAGGTTAAGGTGCGCCTGGGAGAAAATGAGGAGGTCGTAACCCGTAACCTCCAGGGAAAATGGATTTCTCCAATGCATCCGGAGGTGATCAAGGATCATCCCGGCAAATGCGATGTCTGCGGGATGGATCTGGTTAAGGCCGAAGACTTAGGATATAAAGACACCAGTAAAATTCAACCCGCGCTGGTGGCGCCGGCCTCAGCCGTCCTGACCACCGGCGAGAGAGCTATTGTATATGTGCAGGTGCCGGGAAAGGAAAAACCGACATTTCAAGGTGTTGAAATCAAGGTTGGCGCAAAAGCGGGAGATTATTATCTCGTCAACTCCGGGCTCACTGAGGGGCAAAATGTTGTCACCAACGGGAATTTTAAGATCGACTCCGCCCTGCAGTTGATGGCAAAACCCAGCATGATGGATCCGCAAGGCGAAGGCTCTGCACCCATGGAGCATGTACACCAGCAAAGCAACGCAATTCTTTCCAGGCTCCCGGAAGAGCTCTCAGTCACCCTGGAAGAACCCCAGAGGGCCGCTGGGATATCTGATATATCAGCAGCCTTCCGCCAGCAGCTCCAGCCGCTCTATGACAACTACTTGAAATGCCAGCAAGCCCTTGCCGCTGATAACGAACAGGAGGCCAGGCAGGCGATTGAAGCGATGGTTAACGCCTTGGGCAGAATCGACATGGAGCTGGTTAAAGGCGAGGCTCATATGCAATGGATGACGCTCTCCAGCAAACTGCGGGAGATCCTGGAACAAGCCAATAAAACCTCCGGGATTGTGGAGTTGCGCAAATACTTCATTACGTTGAGCAAACTCGTAATTAATCTGGAAAAAACCTTCGGGCACATCGGCGAACAGGCCCACAGTATCGCCTTCTGTCCCATGGCAGACAGCAATAAGGGTGCAGAATGGCTGCAAATTGGAGATACGATTAATAATCCCTACTACGGCACGGTAATGCTGCGCTGCGGGGAAATCCGCCAGACAATTCCGGCACAGAAAACAAAGTAATTATAACTCCAAGGAGAAGATGATGGGGCTTCCCGAGAACAATCTATATTCTTCAGGAGATGGCTGGCTTGCCAGGATTATTGCCTTTTGTTTGCAGAATCGGCTGGTTGTCCTGCTGGCGGTGTTGGCTATGATTTGCTGGGGTTTGATTACTGCACCGTTCGACTGGAATTTAAAATTTCTGCCGCGCGATCCGATCGCGGTGGACGCGCTCCCTGATCTCGGTGAAAACCAGCAGATTGTCTTTACTGAATGGCCGGGCCGCTCGCCTCAGGACATTGAAGACCAGATCACCTATCCCCTAACTTCTGCCCTGCTCGGTATTCCCGGGGTAAAGTCAGTCCGCAGTTCCTCGATGTTCGGCTTTTCCAATATCTTCATCATCTTCTCGGAAGATGTAGAGTTTTACTGGTCGCGAACCAGGATTCTAGAAAAGCTTAACTCTCTACCCGCTGGAGCCCTACCGGAAGGGGTCAAACCCACCATGGGGCCTGACGCCACTCCTTTGGGGCAGGTGTTCTGGTATACCCTTGAGGGACGCGATCCGGAAGGCGCTTCTACCGGAGGCTGGGATCTGGATGAGCTCCGCAGCATCCAGGACTGGCTGGTACGCTATGAATTGATGGCAGTTCCGGGTGTAGCCGAGGTCGGCTCGATAGGCGGGTTTGTCAAGGAATACCAGGTAGATGTTGATCCGTATGCGATGATCGCCAAGGGGGTTAACCTTACCCAGGTAATAATGGCGTTAAAAAACAGCAACCTCGATACCGGCGCAAGGACTATGGAGATAAACCGGGTTGAATATGTGATTCGTGGTCTGGGGCTGGTTAAAAATATTTCTGACCTTGAAGAAGCAGTAGTCACAGAAACTGATAATATCCCCCTGCGGGTTAAGGATATTGCCCGGGTTAGCCTCGGCCCTGCCCTGCGGCGTGGCGCCCTGGATAAAAGCGGCGCAGAAGCGGTCGGCGGGGTGGTGGTTGTCCGCTATGGAGCAAACCCCCTGGAAGTGATCCAGTGGGTTAAGGACAAGATCGCTGCCTTCAGCCAAAGCCTTCCCCAAAAGACCGTACCTGTCCGCAACAGTGACGGTTCTGTAAGGGAGGCAGTGTCACAGGTTAAGGTGGTTCCTTTCTACGATCGTACCGGCCTCATCCATGAGACCCTCGGCACCCTCAACCGCGCGCTGGTGGAGGAGATCCTGGTAACCATCATCGTGGTGGTGGTTATGCTGATGCACTTTGGTAGCTCAATGCTGATTTCTGGTCTCCTGCCTCTTGCGGTTTTGATGTGCTTCATTGCCATGAAGATTTTCGGTGTTGACGCCAATATTGTGGCGCTCTCGGGGATTGCCATCGCAATCGGGACCATGGTCGATATGGGCATTGTCCTCAATGAAAATATTCTTAAACACATGGAGGCAGCAGACAAAGATGCCTCTCCCATACAAACCATCTATCAGGCCACTATTGAGGTCGGGAGCGCGGTTTTGACCGCGGTTTTGACAACTGTGATCAGCTTCCTGCC
Source organism: Planctomycetota bacterium (assembly GCA_016927125.1). Classification (GTDB taxonomy): domain Bacteria; phylum Planctomycetota; class SZUA-567; order SZUA-567; family JAFGNG01; genus JAFGNG01. The sequence goes on from JAFGNG010000028.1 coordinate 43,157, forward strand.
CATCTTTACCATGGAAATGGCGGAAGGCAAGCTCTTCAAGCCCCTGGCTTATACCAAGACCTTCGCGCTGGTGGCATCCCTGATTGTCGCACTCACTATCATCCCCCCGGTAGCGCTGACAATTTTCCGGAAAAGGAAAAAACTAAGCAAATATGCTTTCATATTAATTGAATTACTCTTTCCTGTAGCGCTTTACACGCTTTACTTTTTAGAGAGTTGGTTACTCTTTGTAATTCTGATTCTTCTTGCGATATACCTAATTATTCAAGGATGGCTCCCTGAAAAGGTGCGCTCTATCCTGCGTCGCACCGCAAACTACCTTGCCGTTGCTGTGGTGGCAGTCTTTTTAACCAGCAGGTGGCAGCCTCTGGGAATTGAGCATGGGGTGGTTCGCAACCTAATCTTTGTGGCTGTTATCATCGGCGGATTTTTATTCCTGATCCATTTGTTCCATAAAGGTTATCCACAGATGTTGCACTGGTGTTTGGCAAATAAGAGTAAGTTCCTGTTAATTCCCATAATCTTGGTATTATTTGGCGCGACTATCTGGCTGGGATTTAATTCGGTCTTCAGCTTTATCCCTGCCATAGGTAATAAAATCGGAATTGGTGAGACCATCCGCCTTTCCAGCCCCTGGGCATGGGCCAGCCACAGGTTCCCCGGCTTGGGCAAGGAGTTTATGCCGGATTTTGATGAAGGCTCATTTTTATTAATGCCGACAACTATGCCGCACGCTTCAATCGGTGAGGCTATGGATGTTCTCCAGAAACAGGATATGGCGCTGAATGCCCTCCCCGAGGTCAGCCTGGCAGTAGGGAAAATTGGCAGGGTGGATAGCCCGCTCGACCCCGCCCCGGTTTCAATGATTGAAACCGTGATTAATTATCATCCCGAGTATTTGGCTGATAGTAGCGGCAAGAAGCTCGCCTTCGTGTATGCTTCCGACCAAACCGATCTCTTTAGAAATCCTTCGGGAGACCCAGTAATGGCTCCTGATGGCGAACCTTATACAGTATTAGGTAAGTTTTCCCGGGATGAATCCGGCGTGTTAATTCCAGATCCTGGAGGGAGTCCCTTCCGGATATGGCGCCCGGTTCTCGACCCGCAGATAAATCCTGGCCGAGAGGAATGGGCCGGAATTAATAGTCCGGATGATATCTGGGAGGAAATCCTGCGGGTAACGGAAATCTCCGGCACTACCTCCGCGCCGAAACTGCAGCCGATTGCCGCGCGGCAGGTGATGCTCCAAAGCGGTATGCGCGCCCCTATGGGGATCAAAATCCTGGGCAAGGGGCAAGCTTCTCTGGAGGATCTCGAAGCGGTTGGATTGGAGTTGGAAAAGTATTTACAACAGGTTCCATCAATAAAAGCGAATACTGTCAACGCGGAGCGGGTTGTGGGTAAGCCTTACCTGGAGATCAAAATCGACCGCCTGGCGATTCAGCGCTATAACCTGACGGTGGCGGAAGTGCAGAATGTTATTCAGGCGGCAATCGGGGGCATGCCGATCACCACCACGGTGGAAGGGCGTGAGCGTTACCAGGTTCGGATTCGTTATCAACGTGAACTGAGGGATAGCATTGAAGATCTTGAACGCATCCTGGTTTCCAACCGCAAGGGGTTGCAGGTTCCCCTGAAAGAGCTTATCGAAGAGCGCAAGATTCAATACCGTCGCGGCCCCCAGTCGATCAAGAGTGAGGATAGCTCGTTGGTAAGCTACGTCCTCTTTGACAAGCAATCTGGGTATGCTGAGGTGGATGTGGTTAATGCAGCGAGAGAATTTCTGCAAAGCCGGATAGAGGCCGGTGAGCTAATCCTTCCCGCAGGCGTAACTTACAAGTTCGCTGGAAGTTATGAAAACCAGATCCGCAGTGAAAAAAAGCTGATGGTAGTCCTACCTTTGGCCTTGTTGATAATCTTCTTTATTCTTTATTTCCAGTTTAAATCCGGCTCTACCACTCTCTTTGTCTTTTCAGGTATCTTCGTCGCAGCTGCGGGTGGGTTTATTATGCTCTGGCTATATGGGGAAGGCTGGTTTTTAAATTTTTCAATTTTCGGAACCAACCTGCGCGACTTGTTCCAGATGCATCCGATCAACCTGAGCGTGGCGATCTGGGTTGGTTTTATCGCCCTCTTCGGCATTGCCACCGATAACAGCGTAATCATTGCAACTTATCTGGACCAGACCTTTGCCAAACAAAAACCTGCGAGCATTGAGACGATTCGCGAGGCAACTGTTACTGCGGGAATGCGCCGGATCCGGCCGTGCCTGATGACAACTGCAACCACCATCCTTGCGCTGCTGCCGGTCTTGACCTCTACGGGCCGGGGCGCTGACATCATGATCCCAATGGCTATCCCGGTTTTTGGAGGTATGATTCTTACCCTCATTACCGCCTTCATCGTCCCAGTGTTATACTGCGGATTGAAAGAGACGAAGAGTAAAAACTTATCCCCTTAGCCTATTGGGTTTTATCCAAATCCCCTTGGGCGCTCTGTTGGGCGCAACCAGGGATACTCTATGAGACAGCATGAGACTGAACTGGGTGTTTTGCAAGAAATGCAAGAGGCATGATATTTCAAAGAATGATTCAAAAGCTCTTCAGTGGGATTAGACTTTAAAAAAGCCGTAACTCCAATTTTCCTATGGCAATAAAGAAACTGGATAGCAGGCGTAAGTCCCACTATCCAGCTTGATTATGATGGAGCCACCTACCCGATTCGAACGGGTGACCTGCGGTTTACAAAACCGCTGCTCTACCAACTGAGCCAAGGTGGCGGATTAGTTAAGCTGCTTTAAGTGCTTGGAGCTAGAATCTCCAGGGTTTTGTTTGCTATTTCTGTTCTCGGCTTCTGACCTTAATAATTCTGGTTTATCAGAACAAAGCCGATGAATCCCAGTTAAAACAGAAAAAGTCAAGCTCGCAAAACCACTCAAAGCTCTACTTCAACCAGTCGTCAAGGCGATTTATATCAACATTCAAAAAAACATCATACTATTTCAAATCGGACTTGTCCAGTGCATTATATACTTCGGCATTTTCCCCCTTGGAATTGCCTCTTATTGTGCAGTAATGCTTACATAACCAGGGTGCAGGTGTTAGGCCAACTGAAGCTGCTGGCTACTTTTTAATGCTTGCCAAATACCTGGCGCTGATTAAAATTCCCTCATTAGCAACCCGGCTTTTCTGAAATCGAGCTTGATTTGGGAGTTTACAATCAGGATCCCTTAAAAATGCTTAAAAACTTACGTAACTTAATAGTTAAATTCAGCTTCCGAGGGATTTGATTAAAAACGTAACATAGTATTATAGTCAGTCAACCGCACATTCTTTTAGAGAGGAGAGAGTTACATGTTTACACAGCGGAAAGCAAAAATGGTTTCCTTGGTAATTATAGTATTACTCGTTCTGGGATGGTTTGCGTTGCCTCCAGCCACCGCGGGAGAAGCAACTCCGCCGCAGGCGAAAGCAGAAGTTAAGGAACCCAATGCGGCTGAGCTTTATGCCTTGGCTTTTGAGGCTATTAGTGATGATCCTGCAGGCTTCCGGAAAGAATTTTTAATTACAAGATTCCCCGAGCTGCCCGAACCATTGAAGCCATTGACTGAAAAAGAGCTTGCCATTATCGAATCCGGTGATGTGAAGCAGATGTCAATGCCTTTCGTGCGGGAGGTCAGAGAGGTGGTGGAGACCACGCGCAAAGCTTCGAAGATTAATCACTGCGACTGGAAGCTGGACTGGACTCAAGGCCCTGAAATGGACTTGTATCATCTTGAGCCTGCCAAGACCCTGAGCCGGCTTGCCTGCATGCGCGCGGATTATATGTTGGATTTCTCCATCAATACGCCCATGAATCCGCGTAACAAGGCCTCCGCCGCGCGAAGAGCGATCCAGGATCTGATTACAACCCTGGAGATGGCGCGGCATGTCGGATCAGATGGCACAGTGGTTTCTGCCCTGGTTGAAATTTCGATAGAAAATCAAGTTATCCTCAAGGCTGCTTCGCTATACTCGAGGATGGATGCAAACGCCAGGGAAATCCTGAAGAAGGGGATTCTTGCCACCCCTGAGGGAATCACACTTGCGCAGGCTTTAGAATGCCTGGAGAAGGAAAAAGCGCAATTGGCGGAATACGTCAAAAAACTTACTCCGGCTGCAAAGCAGGAAATTGAAAAATCTTTACAGAGATCCGAGCAAGAAATCCCTGAATTCTTCCTGCGCATTAATGAACTCCGCCGCTTGCTCCGCGAAGGCCTTGAACGCGAGGTTGAAGAGGAAAAAGACGGCACGCCCAAGGCTTTCACCCTGACTTCGGAGAAGTCCTACAAGGGCAAGCCGATTGAGTTGATCTTCGACTATCCCCTCCCGGAAGAGATGGAAGCGGAAGCCGAATAGGGTATAGCCAAGTAATAAGATATAGTCGAACCTGCGACCAAACTGGCACTACTCAAACCGCAAGCGCCCCAGGCGTTTCTGCGTGTGCCAGTCAATATACCCCTGGTATGACCAGCAGCTCGGGGCGACCAGGTCGTTGCGGTACTTGCGGTAGAAATTAATCAGCCACCGCTCGCGCTGTCTGGTCTGTTCCAGATCCCCCAGCGGGATTAAGACCTCGGCAGTCCAGTAGCCCTGCCCCTTCCAGATCACTGTCTGCCACGGCGGTTTGAAATCATAATCGCGGCCGCCATTCTCAACCTTCTGGTCAAAATGGACGCCCTTGGTGTTGAAGGCCAGTTGGTAATAGAGATCGACCTCCGCGTCGGGATGGATCATCATTGCCAGCACATCATCGCGCGAGCCGTAGATTTCATTCTCCATCTCTGCGCTGGCTTTGAGCTTATCAGGCTCCCGATCGGCGCAGGCAAAGGCGACGTAGAGATTCTTGTCATCATAAAGCGCCTTGACGCCGGTCTCCAAAATCGACTTCTGCTTCTCCTTCACCTTCCAGAAGCCGGTGGTGAAAGGAATTGCTTCCCAGGCGGCTTCATCCAGGCGACCATCAATGGTGATTTCTCCGGTAGCGCGTTTAGTCAGCATGGTGGGCAGCGCTTCCGGATCCGGGTTGGGATCTATCTTTGCCAGGCTTTCCGGGAGGAATGCCTGGTATTGTGCAGCCTTCTCCAGGAATTCCCACCAGGGATGGTAGAACTGATAGTTGGTAACCCGGTTCCAAACCTTGGCGTACAGTCCCTGGGCAAGCTCATGGCGGGAAGCGGCAATGGTTTGATGCAGGTAGTCCTGTTCTTGTTCTGAAATGCTGAGCTTGATTTGGGGATCAGCCAGCAGTTTATCAGCGCGCTCAATTATATTACTCAGGAAAGAGAGCTCTGGCCCGCTGATCGGCTGGGTATGGAATTCAAGGATTTTTAAATCTTTAGAGTTTACCCGGAAAACAGCCAATCCGTAAGGGTTGAGTTTGACCGGCACATGAATCATACCATCATCCCTATTGGTTCCGGTTTCTCTACCGCTGGGAATCTCATAGACCCTGCCTTTGGCTTCAATTACTACGCTGCCAGCAATGTGCCAGTAGCCGGGATTCGCAACATAGATCCAGGATTCATTCCCGGAAGAATATTTGCGGATCGCCAGGTTGGTGGTGAGCCCTGTATTCATGACTACTTCAAAATCCGCCTTGGGAAGGTGCGTAAAGGTTTGCATAATGCTGCGCAGTTCCTGCTCGTGGCCGACATTGATATGGAGATCGGTCCAGCCGCCCAGAACCAGCCCCGGGTCCGCGGTGATGATTGCCTGGATAAAGGCCTCGCGCGCGTGGTAGCCGCTCGGCTGCGGCAGTGTCCGCGTCTTGGAACAATTCATAATCCAGTCTGATTCCACCAGGAGATGGCGGTCCTGCGCGCCTTCGCTCTTCAGCATATAGCCGCCGCTCAGGAGCATATTCTCGTCCCAACTGGTGCGGACCAGGACGCCGCGCTGCCTGCTCTTGGCAAAGGCCGAGACAATCCCCGGATCGGTGCGCGCCAGCCAGCAGTAGGAATCCTGGCTCGGGAAGTCGCCGTGGATATCCTGCCAACTGATGGTCCAGCGGGTATTACAATAATTTTCAAGCGCCCCCAGGCCCTCAAGGTCAATTCCGAAATCCTTCATAATGTCTTGAAACGAATCTTCCGAGTTTGCCAGGTAGCGGCAGAATTTTTTATCCCCTTCCACCAAGGTGTTGACCAACTCCAGATCCTCGCGGAAATTCTTCAGCCGCTGGACTGCCTCTGCGCAAAAAGCAGTATAAGCCCCGGCGCGCCAGTCGAGGAAGTTCCGGCGGAGTTCTTCATCTGCTTTGATCGCGTCAAACCTCTTGGCAAAGCGGCTGGGATCGGTTTCGGCAATCCCGAGATCGTTGCCGGTTTCCTTGGCAAAGCGTTCCATGGCATGGTCATCAAAGCTCGCTTCCAGGGGATTGTCATAGTTGCTGCCCAGGCCATAGCCCGGCAGCCAGTAGCTGGCAGTGCTGTCCGGGCCGCTCAAGTGGTGAACCCCGCGGTAGCGAGGCAGGTGGGCGTAGGCGCGCGATAAGCTTTCCAGTAAATCAAAGAACTTCCCCTGCACTGCCGGGTGCATGAAGTTCTGCACCTCGGAAACCCGCGCAAAGCCATAGCGTTGTTCACCCTTGCCGTTTACCAGCCAGGGGGTATCGGCGCCCTTGGCAACCTCCGCGTTATTCGCGTACCCGCGCACCCTGCCGCTCTGGCTGAAGCCAACGCCAGCATAGAAATCTATGTTGTTAATCTCAAAGAGATTAGCCATCATGGTGCGCATGCAGTGGCGAATACGAGAGGTTTCTATTAAGGGAACCGGCACGAAGGGCGTATCCCCCTCGTTGTACTGGTAACATCCCATGACATGGGTATTCTGCCCGGAGAACTTGAGGTACTGCACATAGCGCTCGCCGGTTTCCAGGAGCCAGACCAGGTCGCGCAACTGAACCTTCATCAACGGCTCCGTCTCCGGTTCCACCAGCCAGGTATCTTCCCAACCCTCTGCGTTCTTCAAATACCGCGAGCCAAAACTGCGCCCGATGCCGGAGGTGTAGAAGCAACGCTCGCTATGAATACCATAGTTGCGGTTGTTACCGCTCTCGACAGAAGGGAGATCCCCCTTGACCCGGTAGATGCGCAAGAGTTTAGCGGCCCCGTTTTGGTTATTAATGGCGTTGAGGACATCCACGGTATGCGGGCCTTCGTCCGCGACGTGGATCCAGTTGAGTTTCTGCATTTTATTGGTCAGGTAAAGCTTGCCCCCGGTCTCAATCCCCGCGCCGGTCTGGCTGTTGGTCCAGATCTTCTCGCGCTTGCTCGTGATAGAGACGACAGTGATGCGCTGTGCGTCGTCGGGGTACTCCAGCTCCATCAGGTAGAAGGAACCGGGATGCTTGAATTCTATCCGGTAACTGAAGCCGGAGCCGCGCCGGGGGTCAGTCACCTCGCGATAACGCATTTCTCCATTTTGCGTAATGGTCGGTGCCTCCACCCGGGGAGCCACCATCCCGGTAAGGCTCGCCGGCATCCGGGATTCGCGCCAGGGATGCGGATCTTCCGGGTTGGTGAAGTCAATAGTGTCTTCCAGCTCCAGCTCAAGCCCTTCTTTATAATCGGTCCCAGCAATCTTTTTGAGTTCAAGTCGCCTCAGAATCACCAGCGGCTCGCGGGAACGCTCCGCAATCACCTTGCCATCACTGCCGGTAAGTTTAAGCGCCAAGGCGTAAACCCCGAAAGGCTGTTTGCCGAGATTAAGAGTATAAACCAGGGAATTATTGATTTCCTTAAAGTCGGATATTGTCTTTTGAGAAACCTCCTGGCTATCACCGTCCAGATCCGCTTTGCTGAAATAAGCGGTCAGTTGCGGCGATTTATCCTTGAAGCCGATCGGCGTATAAACCTCAACAATCGCATCCTCGGAACTGCGGTAAAAGAGGTCAGGTCGAGAAGGGTTTTTCATAACCAACACCCCGCCATACTCCGGGATGCCGAGCTGCCGCGCCGGGCCGCGGAGATCAATCTTCGGCGCAGAGCCCTTGCGCTCCCGGTAATACAGCTCCATCACCCCGCTGACTACCTCGGCCTCGTCCTCCCCGTAATCCTCCGCCTTGACCTGGAGCCATGCAGAACTATCGAATTCGGCCTGGTTCCAGCCTTCCTGGTAATCCGGTGAAAATCTCCAGCCTTCAGCGGTAGCCGTTTCGATCACCGCGCCGCTCACCATTACGATCTTCGCCTGGAAATATAGCGGTGGGTTCTTGCCGATCCTGCGGCCATAAAAGCCGGCAACGTTCTTGCCGGGCTTGAGATACTTGGCAATATCCACGGGAATGGTATGATCCAGGGACAGCATCCCGGTTTCTGTGATCTCTTCGCCATTGATATAGAGACGGCTGATCACCTCATCATTTCCGGCAAGGTGCGCGTAGTTGGTAATGGTGGCATTGGCAATGGCGCGCCAAACGCCGCCCTCGGGGAGGGTGAAGTCGCCGCGGCAGTAGCCTTCATAGATCGGTTGGACAAGTTTGACTGATTTCAGTTTGATGCGGGTTCCCGCTTCAGCCCTGATCCTCAGTTCCAAGCCATCCGGATTCGGGCCGGAGGTCTGCAAGGGCTCGAAGGCCAGCTCCTGCTCGCCCTGCCCCTCCAGGACTGTCCTCCCGGTGCGAGACTGCGGTTGGCCATCGCTCCAGTAACGCAGCCGCCATTCACTCTTATCCGAAGATTGGCTGAGCTGCAATTTCACTGCAAAATATTCCTGCCAGGTATTAGCGATCTCTGCAATTACTTGTTCGCCTTTGTAGTTGCCCCAGCCGAGGATGGCTTCTTCCCCGGTGACAGTGAAAGCGAGGCTCTCGCCATCCAACTCCACCTCCTCTACCCCGAGGAAGGTGGTGAAGTTAGCGCGATTAGCAGTTGCGAGAAAGACCTTGTCGCGTTCTTTAACGGGAAGCTCCATGCCGCTGCCGAAGAGATATTCATTAATCTCCGGATCCTCGATCTCCATGGAGGGGGCGATTGCTTCCGGTTCGGTTCCAGTTGCAGCCGCGAAAAGAGAAAATGAAAGGGAAATTATTATGGTAAAGGAGCTTAAAAATCGTGGTAGCTTTGACATGTTTAGCTCTCCTTCTTCCGATTAAGGTTAAAAAAGGAATGAATCTCTCCAGAGGTTAATGCGTTGCGACTGAACCTCTGCAAACTACTTGTCAGGTTAAACTTTTTTTTTATTAAGTCAAGAAGTGCATTTTGCATTGTATACTATTTCTTGTTATAATTTAACTCTATTCGTGGCTGAAGGTTATATATTACCTGTCTTAATATTTGAGCTGGATTTACCCTAGTGTCACTCAAATTGTAACTTACCGCTGTTTACAGATGATACTGGAGCCACTGCATGGATTCTGCTAATGATAATCACAATCAGGACTGGCTTATCCTCTCACCAACAGGAAATTTCAACTCCGTGGATGAAGCGGCTATGGCGGAAGAGAGGATTGACTGGACTGAAAAGGAAAACCTGGACCAGGAGGCTTGCACGCTCTCCTTCGCAAGTAAAGAGATTGTGGAGCACTTGCACAAAATCTCCGCAGTTAATTTTGTGCATTGTGATAACCTTTCTTCCTTTTCCAATTCTCCAGAACGCAACGGGGTTATAATCCTCGCACCGCACTCATTTGCAGAATCCCACGAGTTGATTAAACCTTTTTTAGATCCAATTGAAATTCCGTCAGGTGCACAGGCGTTTCTTTTAAGATCATTTGAAATTGAAAAACACCGCTGGTATCTGGTGCTTGGCTCCGACCGCGCCGGCGCCTTATACGGGGCATATGAATTGTTAAAATCTCTCAGTATCCGCTGGTTTTCGCCGGATCCACAGGGCACTGATCTCCCGACAAGCCTGCCCTCTCCCCTGCCTGAGCTAAACACCAGCCAGTCCCCTTCATTCCTGAGCCGGGGCTTCAGCGGCGGCAACCGTGGTGACCGGGCTTTCCTTCTCTGGATGGCCCGCAACCAGCTTAACCTCTGGACCCCCACGGAAGCTGACCGGGCCTTTGGTAAAAAACTGTGCCTGAAATTCAGCATGGCCGGGCACCGGATCTTCGGCAGGTATATCCCGCCAGAAGAATACTTTGAGAAGCACCCGGAATGGTACGGGCTGCATAATGGCCAACGGCAGAACCGGGTGGACTCGCTCGAAGGCTATAACATGTGTTTTTCCAATGCCGAGGCGCGCCAGAAGATCGCTGAGGCATTGACTGAAGATTTAATCTCAGGGGAATATTTCTACGTTGACAAGATGAATATCTGGCCGATTGACAATGGCAAGTGGTGCGAGTGCGATGACTGCCAGGCACTGGGCAACCCCACGAATCAACTCTTGTTATTGATTCACGATTGTAATAGTGAGGTCCGCAAAGCCCGTCGTGAAGGCCGCCTGCAGCGGGAGGTCGAGATTGCCTTCCTCGCTTATCATGAAACCCTGCCGGTTCCTTCCCGGCCCCTGCCGGAAGGATTTGATCATGAGCATATTATCGCGACCTTCTTCCCAATCGAGCGCTGTTACGCCCATCCCTTTGCGGATCCGTCCTGTACCGAGATCAACCAGGCGATGCGGGATTACTGGGAAGCGTGGACCAGGCCGGATTGCTATTTCAAAGGTGATATGCAGATGGGTGAATATTACAATGTCGCCCTCTTTGCCGGTATTCCGGTCGTCTTCATGAAGATCCTGGCAGCGGATATCCCCTACTACTACGCCACCGGCGCGCGCCATATGCATTACATGCATGTCGCAATCGCTGACTGGGGAACGATGGCGCTCACCAATTACCAGTACGCGGCGCTCCTCTGGAACCATGAGCTGGACAGTGCCACCTTCCTGGAGGATTTCATGGCCCGGCGCTACCGGGAGCAGGCTGCACTGATGTATGAATTTTATTCCTTGCTGGAAAAGGCGATGGGTAATGCCAAGGCCTTGAAGCATTATACCGGCATGATGGGAGTCAACCGCCACTGCTTCTGGAGTTCGCTGCGTACTCCCGCCTCTCCCGAGAATCCCGTAGAGCTTTTCCAGACCGAACACTTCCCTTATGCGCCGCGTGAACGCACTAATAACAACGCGCCTTCATTTTTGGAAATGCTGGAGATGCTAGAAGAGGCGAAGGGGATGCTCGACCAGGCGCTTCTGGAGTGTCGGGATCCGGAGGTTGCCCTCCGCCTTGCCGCTGATGCGCGGCGGTTCCGGTATGGGCGCAAGGTGGTATATTTCCTCTATCACTTCGCCCGCTTGCGAATGTTTGAAAACCAGGGGGATCAAGAAAGGGCTAAACTGGAAGCTGAAACCCTCTGCATGTATGGCGAGGCCCTGCGCCGGATAACGCGGATGGTAAACTCCCTGAGTATCCGGGAGCGTGCCTATAAAAACGGCTTGACCGCTACCTGGCTGATCGAGGCCTACGAGGGAGCTATGGCAGAATACGGGGTGGAGATTGCAGTTCAAGGCGAGGCCACCGGCAACTTGATCGCCCCGCCTTAAAAATAATTTTAGTCGGAAGGATTGTCTTCTGTATTCTCAGATTCAAAGCCGGACTTTCTCAGCAGTTGGGTATTCCTGGTTTCCTCCCGATAAGCGCTGTAAATACTCTTTAAATTCGCCGGGGCAAAGAGGGTCATATCGGTCAGAACTGCGCGCAGTCCTTCCGGCTTCATCCTGATCCCGATAATGCAGGTGAGAATGCTTAGGATAAACATCAAGCCAAACTGTCGGCTGTATTGGTGGATGCCGGGAAGGGTTAACAAATCCGTAATTCCCTCGGTCAAATTCAAGACCCCGATAGTCAGCACTGCCGCGACTACCCCGGTTACCTGGTAAACCACCGAGGTCTGTACCTCCCTGCCCTCGGGCAGGATGCCGGTGCGAAGCTGCAGCGTCACCGCGAAGGTAGCGACATTGCAGGTTGCGATCGGCACGCTGATGAGGATTGCCAGGGGAATTACCGGCCAGGCGGGCAGGGTTTCCACAAAGGTCCAGAGTAACCCGGTTGGCCATCCCGGCAAGGCTTCCACAAAGATCCATAAAAATCCGAAGCTCATTAAAACCACCTGCGCTCCCAGGATCAGCGCTGAGGGCGAGATGCTATGGCCGATTATTCTGATCGCGTAGGAGCTGATAATCGCGCCCAGGATTTCAGCAATCACAATCAACACTACCAAGCTGTTGCTGAATTCAACCACGTTCTTAAAATAACTTATCCGGTAAGCGCTGCAAATTACCAGCCCGGTCTGGCAGGCAATGACCATGGCGATCTTCAGCATTACCGGGTTTTGCCAGACCTGCCGGAAGGCGTGCGCCATGCTCTTGAGCGAGCCTTCTTCCAGGTAGCCCGTCTTGGGAAGCCGGCTGAGCAGCCAGGAGGTGAAGCCGTTAAACGCTATCCCGATGCCTATCAGCAGTATAAACGCGGGCTCATCCTTGGCAAACCAGCCGCTGCCGAAGACGGCGAAGATCAGGATCGTGACTGCCAGTCTCCCGGCCTGCACCAGGCTGACCAGGGTTGCCATGGTGCCGGGGAGCTCCCTGGGGGTGGCAAGTGCCTTATACACTGAAAAGGATGCGGACATGCCGAAGGCCCGGGCAATCGTAAAGGTATAGTAAGCCACGACCAGCACCCAGACCCGCATCGTGTTGGACGGGAGGAAGGGGAGCAAGAGATAGGGAAAACAGGCAAAAGTCCTGAGCAGCCAGAATTTTGACCAAATCGCAGTGGTTTCCCGGCCATTCAATAATAATGGCGCAAAGACCGGGGCAAACCCTGAGATATACATCGCCGCGTACAAGAGCCCCATCTGAAAGTCACTGGCATGGTAATGCAGGGCCAACAGATAGATAATCGCCATTGTAGTCAGCCCATTGCCCCAAGCGTTCCAGAAAGTCGCCTGGTACAGTAAAGGGCGGGCAGCGTGCTGCTTTTTGCGAGACAGATTAATAATCATGGAATTCGGATTAATCCTAATTAGCTGTCGCCTTAATAATGGTATACCATTTCCCAAAGGTTAAAGCTTCCAGTATTACTGGGGAATGTCAAGCGCTTTCGTTTTCTAGACTAAAAAGGCATATTAGTATTTGACATTCATAATCTATGTAGTATTATGCATTGTATAGCTATGTATAGAAAGCAAGGGGCTAGCATGGAATTCTCCAAAGAAATTCTCAAAGGGATCTTGGAAACTCTGATTCTTTATGTGATCTCCCAGGGACCCAAGCATGGTTACCTGGTTGCTCGGACTATTGGTAAAATGACTGATGGCAAGATTGAAATCCAGGACGGCACCCTCTACCCCATCCTCCATCGACTGGAGAAAAAGGGGCTGATCACCGGTTCCTGGGTTGAGACCGGGCAAACCCGTAAGCGAAAAGAATATACCCTGACTCAGCAAGGTAAGGAAATGTTAAAAGAGCAGGCCGGGCAGTGGCAGACGCTCTCTGAAATCTTAACTCAAGTAGTGGAGGAGGTGCTATGAATCGACTGGAAGAATATATTGAGTTATTTTCAAAAAAGCTCCATGTCAGCCCCACTGATCGCGAGCGTATTCTGGATGAATTGCGGCAGCACATAGAGGAATGCAAGCTGGAGTTTTTCTCTCAGGGGCATTCGGAAAAGAAAGTTGAGGATTTAGTGTTAAAGCGGTTGGGTGACGCCAAGGAAATTATTCATAACTTCGATGTAATCTACAAGCGCGGTTCCCTGGCTTTTATGCTGGACCTGTTTCATAAGGAGGGTATTGCCATGCGCCGTACAGTACTCAAGACCATTGATTGGATTGCTACTATCATAATGGGGACTCTTGGATTTTTAGCTTTCTGGCTTCCGGTTATTTTTGTTCTGCCAAGTCTCCAAGGTCTTGATCATGAATATAATTTTAAATTGGAATTAAACCTGTTTCCATTCGTATATAAAGTCCGTGAAATTGTTAGATTCATAGAGCATGTTTATTGGGCGCCTTCTATTGTAGGAATCTTACTGGTTGGCTTAATAATTTGGCTTTTTTATAAATCCAAGAGTAAACTTAAGTATGAAGTTTTGAAAACAGGGCTAACTTTACTCAGCGCCTCTCTGGTGATTTTTGGAATTTTCTTTCTCGGTTGTATTGGCCTTATTTATTTTCAGATAGTGATGCAACTTTTACTGCGGTAAAACTGGAGTGCAAATTAAATCTTTGAGGAAGCTATTGTTCACACCTTATACACCCTTTGGGCGTTGGTGACAAATAACTTGGTGAGTTCATCCTTGGAACAGCCGCTCAAGAGCCACTCCAGTGCGGCAAACCACTGCCGGTACTGCGCGTGCAGATTCAGCATCGGCCAGTCCCCGCCGAACATCAGCCGGTCAAAGGTAAAGCACTCCACCACGTGCTCGAAGTACGGCCGGAATTCCTCCTTCTTCCAACCGAAAGGCTCTGCTTCCGAGACAAAACCGGAAACCTTGCAGGTTACATTGTCAAACATGGAGAGTTCTTTGAGATCCGTCTTCCACGGCTCCAACAATCCATCCTTGATGTTGGGCTTGGCAATGTGATCCAGGATAAAGGAGACCTGGGGGCATTTGCGCACCATCTGGATAGCCTTGGGAAGCTGGTCGTGCGCAATACAGATATCGAAGCTCAAGTTATACTCCGCCAGGATTTGCACTCCGCGGATAAACTTTGACCGCACGCACAGATCCGGATCCTTCTGGAACTGGATCAGCCTGCGGATGCCGTTGACCCTCGGGATCAGAAGCAACTCTTCGATTGCGTCCCGCACCGCGTCCCCGTCCTCCACCGGCGCCCAGGGGATGATGCACTTGATGCGTTTATCCTCTTCCGCAATCTCCGCGACCCACTTCGCCTCGTCGAGCGCTTTTTCGCGCCCAACCTCGGCCTCGATAAAGACAATGGATTCGACGGGGATATCCCCGATGGCTTCGCTATATTCAACCGGCGTGCTGCGCTTGCAAATCTCAGGGTATTCCGGCAGCCAGGGCGTGGAAACCCCGTCGGGATCCCAGAAATGGACATGCGTGTCTACAATCGGGAGATCTATCAAGAACCTACTCCATGTAAAAATATTGTTCCAGCATCTGCGGTTCATCGTTGGCCAGGCCCGGCGCGACCGGCTCGAAGAAGGGCGACATGTATTCCTTCCAGCGCTTGCTGGCATCGGTCTCGGCCAACTTGCTTAAGGCTTCGCCCGGATCTCCCTCCACTTCAAGGTAACCGACCAGCAGCCCATCCTCGCGGCAGAACTGGGAGTAATTGCTAATGCCGACATCCTGCATGGCTTGGAGCATCTCCGGCCAGACCGGTTCATGCGCCTTTTTATAGGCTGCGAGCTGATCTTCCTTCGCCTTGTAGAGAAAACAGATGCGATTCATCATCACCCTCCCCTGCCTTGTCAAGCTATTGCGCGGTATAGCCGCCGTCGCACATCACGGTGGTACCGGTCATGTAATCCGATTCATTGGAAGCGAGGAAGACCGCGAGGTTGGCAATGTCTTCCGGCAGGCCGAGGCGCTGCAGCGGGATCATTTTGAGGGCTTCCTCGTAATCCTCGGGCTTGACATCCTCGATCGCGATATTGGTGTCGACCACGCCGGTGCCGAGGGCGTTGACCAGGATCCCGTACTTCGCGAGATCCAGGGCGCTCGATTTGGTCAACATCATGATCGCGGCCTTGGTCGGGGCGTAGTGCGTCAGGTGCGAGGCCCCCACCTTCTCGGAGATGGAAGAGTGGTTGATGATCTTGCCGACCAGCGGGTCGCC
>JAFGNG010000277.1 GCA_016927125.1 Planctomycetota bacterium
AATCCCCCGGCTCCAGGAATAATTTCTATTTTCATCCCGGTTTTTCTTCACCCTATTGCCGCGGGGCTGTCACTTTGGTATAAAACAATTATCACAAAAAAGAAAGGGATAACCATGAACAGAATTACACCCAACCTGCGCTCATTAATGTTTAATTTTATAAAACGAAGAACCTTTTTTAAGAAAACCGACCCGCTTTGGCAAGGAACTATTGTAATTTTTCCTCTTCTTGGAGGAGTTTTTTTGTCCGGCTGTTTCCTCTTCGGCTCTTCCGAACCGAAAGATTCTGAGCCACGCAAAAGCTCCGCCAGGCAGCAGGCTACCCGGCAAGCAAGCGATGCGGACGCGGAAGAACTCTTCCGGAGACTGGACGCAAGATTTGACCAGATGGTGGGCCTGCGGGATCAAATCGAAGTAAACCGGCAGAAAGAAGAAGAGATTCTCGCCAAGGAATTTGAAGAATTACAGCAACTGCGCAAGGAGATGGAGGCCTGGCTTGATACCCGCAGAAGCGAAGCTCCCCAGCCTCGCAAGATCTACACCCAGCGGGAATCCCGCCGCACTCCCGAGCCGGTTTTACCAGAACCTGAGGACGACAGCTATATTGCCAGACTCAGTGAGCTTGATGACCCCGGAGAGATTGCGATTCAACCTTTGGACACCACTCGCGAAGCCGGGCAGCTGAGTGAGCCCGCGCCCAAGGCTAATTCTGTCTCCCCGCCTCCCTTTACCAGGACTAAGAAGGTTGCACCGCGCGCGTCTACCGATAGTGGTATCACGCCGCCGCCCTTTGCCACCTCCGCCAAGGCCAGTATCAAGGCACCGGCTGCATCCGCTCCCGCGGAGCCGAAGTATTTTACCCCTCCGCCAGTTCCCCTCGCGGAACCGGAGAGTGGTCTGCGCGTGGTTGAAATCAAGGAAGCCCCCCTGGGGCGGATCCTGAATGTTGAGGGTAAGGGCGATCAGCAGCGGATCCTGCTTGATATTGGCAGTAATGATGGCCTGCTCAAAGGCAGCCTCGTCTCGGTCGGCGGGATTGGAGCGGAGTATGGGATCTGGCAGGTTGACACTTTGGAAAAATACTCTTGCCGCGCGCACCATCTGCCGGGTTCGGCTAAGCGCTCCCCCACCAGCGGTACCTATGTGCATGTGGTCCGGCTGGATACTTCGAATTAGGTTATTTTGCAGTAATCCTCAAGCCTGGCTCTCTTCTGCCGCAGGAGCCTTCTGCGGGGGGTCAGCTTTCTTCCCGAGCTTATTCTCCGTACCCAGCCAGAGGCGGCGGTAGTTGCTGCGGTGGCGGACAACGACCAGCACCAAAATCAGCCAGACCAGCAGGGTCACCGGCAAGGCTTCGCCATAAGGGCTTTTCTCAAAAAAATTGTGCGTGGTAACAACGGCAATCGCGGCGCAGGTGGAGGAGAGACTGACATAGCGGGTCAGGCTCACCATCAGGAAGAATACCACCAACCCCACGCCGGTGGCTTGCGGCAGTAATCCCAGGAGCGCGCCCGCGCTGGTCGCCACGCCTTTGCCGCCCTTGAACTTCAAGTAAATGGGAAAATTGTGCCCGGCAATCGCCGCCAGTGCGGTCAAGGCCAGCACGGTGTTGGCGGCGGTGGCGGTAGAATCAGCAAGGAAGAGGGGCGCAATCCAGGCGACCGGTGCGTAGCCCTTCAGGATATCCAGAATAAGCGCGGGAACGCCAAACTTGGCGCCGCAGATCCGCAGGGTATTGGTCGCGCCGATATTCCCGCTGCCCTGCTTGCGGATATCCTCCCCGGCGATAAATCCCAGCAAGAGGCCAAAGGGAATCGCACCCAGGAAGTAAGCAATCATGATAGGAAGTATAGTCTGCATCTGGCTTCCTTAGAGTCAGTTTAAAATCGTGTAAATCTTACTATATCCAGGTTTTTCATCAACTTTATTATTCATTATTTTGAGGGTCTTCTTCACCTGGCTTGGTTGATTTTTCAACAGTGGCAATCAGTATCTTACCAAACTTATGATAGAGATAAGAAGTAGCGATCATCAACACCCCCACCACAACAAAGGAAATAACTCGCAGGATGTCTTTCACTTTCGACATATCTACAAACAACAGCTTCAAGGCAGCAACCCCCAAAAGTACGAGGCCGACATGGCGAAGTGCGGCTAGGTTACGCCAGAATCCGATGATCAATAAGCCGACAGCATATAACCCCCAAACCACCGTCATAGACATCTGTTCGACCATCTTGGGATTGGCGGATTTCAGTTTATAGGCGACATAGGGGGGTACTTCCAGGCTTAATAATACCAGCAGGAAAAATATCCCGCCTCCATAAAGAACCTTTCGCAAGGTCTGGCGTTGAGCTGCCTTGGGTATTGCTGTTTTCTGAATTACTATTGCGTGAATAAACAAGGTCAAAACAAAGGCAAGCCCGGTTGCAAAGCGAAGGTTTAAAAACAGGGTCTGGGGAGCCCCCATTTTATATCCCATAACCTGGGAGCATAATAATCCGGCAGCAATCAGGGTAATCAATCCTACCAGCCAACTCTCCATCAGCCGGGCCCGGCGGCCGGCAAAGAGATAACCAAAAGAGCCGAGCATCCATAGCCCGGTAACACTGCAATCAGCAATAAACTTATGATACCGTGGCGGCATCCGTTTCTGACTGACACCATTTTGCACACTGGCAAACGCCTCCTCTACACAAGTCTTCACCCAGGAATAGAGATCATGATGCATCAAACAGAGCGCGAGGATCTCGCTGCCAAAGGCAAACCCCAGCTTTATGACTCTGTCCATCGGTGTGGCTTTAGCCCTGCAAAGGTGATGAATCAGGGCAAAAACCCCCATGGCAAGCGGGATCATAATTGCGGTGATGAATTCTTTATTGTTGAAGGCAATATATGCCGCCTGATGCTCGGGCCAATGGTACAAGCAGAGTCTGAAGATGGTCAGCACCATGATAAGAGCTGCGAAAAACCGTACTGGCTTGTAGGTAAAGCAGTAACCCAGGTAAAGCAGTACCGGCCCTTCAATAGCCCAGGCCAGCAGGATCCCGTTCGCCTTCAAATGCAGCGGGATGGAGATAGTTACAAAAGCAACTGCCAGGGCGATAGAACTGAAAATCGAGCGCACATCCTCCGGTAGCCGATAGCGGAAGATAATTCCCAGTAGCAGATAGATCGCTGCCAGGCTCAAAGCGATATAACCGAGAACAGACTGGTGATCCCGGTATAGCAGATACCAAGCGAAGGAAAAGACATAGATCGCGTTCACCAGCTGGAAACAAAATCTCTCCACCACCACTTCCAGCTTATGGACCAGGTGGTAGAGGAAGGGCAGGATTAAATACACCAGGAAAAATCCTCCCAGCCATAACAGCGCTGGACGCAATTGGCTCTGAGTGTAAAACTTATGAAACCAGCCATAATAGAGAAGATAGGTACCGGTGATGATGATGCTGTCCAGGCTCCACCATCTCCGGAAGGCTGCCGCGCCCAAGACTCCAAGGTTAAGGATTAACAGGTAGGTAAAGAGCGCGTCTCGGGTATTCACTCCGGTCGACACCAGGATCGGGGTTGCCAGCCCGCCCAATACCGCAATGATTGCAATTGGCAAGGCGTTGTAAATAACTGCCAGGGACATTCCCGCAATAGTGACCAAAGCCATAAAAATAAACGCGGTGGTCTTCTCCAGGACCGGCGGGTCATAGAGGGAAGAAGAGGCCGCTGTGAAGGTTACATAAAGAACAGCCATCCCCAGCCCGATCAGCCCCTGTCCCAGAGCGGTCATGTTTTTAGCATAGAAGTAATTTCCGGCCAAAGCGACGGCAATCCCCAAAATTGCGCAAATCACAACCTGGGTAGATGGTCCGATGAGATTATTGTCAAACGCATACTTAAGAAAGAAAGCAGCGCTGAAAAACAGGATTGCCACCCCCAGCCAGGTCATCCAACGCTTGCCCACTATCGCTTCAAAAGTATCCTGTGGGGATTTTTTCTCTGTCTTTGCAGGAGATGGCACTTTGTACTTGGGCCTTGCTTGCTTGGCTTGCGGAGTTTCTGCAATCTCCTCGAAAGCCAGGGGAGGCTCGGGTGACGAGGATTCCGGAATGGGAAAAGGTTTCGCGGAGGGTTCTGGTTCAGGTTCATCCTTTAACGCTGGGGCTTGCACCACCGGTTTGCCGGGAGGTGAAATGCCTATCTTGTCTTCGAGCCGCTCCAACCTCGATCCCAGCTTTGAGATCTTGATCTGGAAGCTTTTAAATTCCGATAATAATTTACTATAGTTGACCAGTGCCACCACTCCGCAGATTGCTCCGATCAATACAACCACCAAAACTGCGATGATCATGCTCACAATTAAAGCTTCCATATCCGCCCCTTCCGGGAAAGAGTCGCTGCAACTGAATAAGAAATCTAATTAAATGCCTGTGACCCGTCTTAAGGTCTATTTTACGGATGATTAGTTGAAGTATCTGGTTATGATTACCAGCTGTCAAGGCAGAGGTCAACCTGGGAGGTGTTGGCTTATGCCTGCTGGTTGTTCCGCCCATCATTCTCCAGTAAAAAGCTTTCCAACGGCCAACCCTTGCGCAGGGCGGTGAGGCAACCGTCAAAGTCAGGCGGTGGCGGCGCGGTGAAGTGGATCTCCTCCCTGGTGATGGGATGGATAATATCCAAGGTCTCGGCGTGCAGCGCGAAGCGTTCGAGCTGCCCGGACTCACCTTCCGGTGATTCCCAGCTCATCCCGTGGTTATCTCCGTAGAGATGATCCGCGACTAAGGGATGGCCAATACTTTTCAGGTGCACGCGAATCTGGTGCTGCCGCCCGGTCTTGGGAGCGACCCGCACCAGGGTAAATTTAGAATTCTCCCCGTCCACACGCGCTTGGAACCTCTCCAGCGCCCAGTAACAGGTTTGGCTGGCCTTGCCTTCCACGTCATTACGCACGTCCTGGATAACGCGGTTGGTACTATTCAGCTTCGGGCCAAGGGGCTGGTCGATCTCGCCTTGCTCAAGTTTGAGGTTGCCGAGGACAAGGGCGAGGTAGGTCTTGGTGACAGTGCGGTTTTCAAACTGCAACTGTAAATCACGCTTGGCGCAGATATCCTTCGAGACCAGCACTACCCCGCTGGTAAAACGGTCGATCCGGTTGACGAGTGAGAGTTCTTTCTCAAGAGGGAGGATCTCCTTGTATTTCCAGTAGAGCGCGTTCATCAGGGTGTTATGGCGGTGGAGCGCGACCGGGTGAACCACCAGGCCGGGCTGCTTGTTCACCGCCAGCAGGTATTCGTCTTCATAAATAATCTCGACCGGAATCTGGCGGCCGATATCCTCCTCGCCGGAGGGGACGGCACACTTTAATAGAATAATATCCCCGGTGCGCACCCGCCAGTTATGCGGCTTGATTTCGCCATTAACCGTAATTCGCTTGTTATTATTATAACGCTGGATGCGGGTACGGCTGATGGTTGGCACCACCGCGTTGACATAGCGATCCAGCCGTAAGCCATCATAGGTTTCATCTACCCGGTATTCGAGATTAAAAGGTTTTGAGGGATCTATTGCCATGAATTCATTTTCTCCCGCTTAATCTTTTTCCAGAAATTATTAAGGCTCTGGTATACCGCACTAGTGGAAGAAATGCAAGCTTTGGGCGAAGCGAGCGCTTTTTTCTGGCATGGGGAGAGGAAACTAGTATATTCTTGTTCTGGAAGTCATAGTTCAGAGAATATTTCTTCAATCTGGAATAAAACATGGATTATCGAATTGGCTACGGCAGTGATCTCCATAGGCTTTCCGATGGTAAGAAGTTAACCGTCGGGGGGATAGCTATCCCGAGCGCCCTTGGCTGCGTGGCCCATTCAGATGGCGATGTGCTCCTCCACGCGCTTACCGATGCCATCCTTGGCGCCCTTGGCGAAGGTGATATCGGCGAACTCTTTCCGGATACCGATCCCAGGAATGCTGGGCGTGATTCTGCTGATTTCGTGCGCGAAGCTGTCAGGCGCATGCAAACTGTGGGTTTCGAGATCAATAACCTCGACACCATTATCAATGCTGAGGCCCCGAAGTTTTCGCCTTACAAGCCTGCTATCCGCGACTCTCTCGCCACTCTCTGCGGCTGTGATCCCAGCCAGGTTAATATCAAGGCCAAGACCGCCGAAGGGGTAGGCCCAATCGGGCGGGGCGAAACTATCAGCGCCGAAGTGACAGTATTATTAAAGAGGGTTTAGTCTTGGATGATTACCCCGCCGATAGCATAATTGACACGCGTACCCCCGAGCCTTACCCAGAGAGTGATGAAGTCTCCCCCACCCCAGGCAAGTCCCTGCGCAGGTATCCGCCCAACCGGGGTTCCCGCTGGCTGCCCGCGTTCTTCCCATTACTCTTAATCTCCGTAGTCTTTCTGCTGATTGTCTTCTGGCCCTTGCTGTGCGCGAAACAACTTCACCAGCAACTGCTCAGCACTGACCCGGTCGCATCTCAGGCCGCCCGGGAGGAGTTGATCCGCCGCGGGGGCCGCTGGGTATATGCTGAAATGATTAATGAACTTTGCTATGGCGAGGAGCAAGGGCGCCTGCAAGCCATTCAAATCCTCGGCGAACTCGGTAATCACAAGGCCTTGAAGGCCCTGGCGTTTATCGCGGAGGATCCCGATGAGCCAGCCATCCTGAGAGCCGCCGCCCGGGAAGCAATCGTAAACATTAAACTGCAATAATCCTCCTGATACTATCGCTGTAATCTCTGCTGGAATCATCCCGCTTGCTCTAATCTATACTTTTTTGAAAAAACTTTCTGGAAATGTTGAAGTCAGTCCGGCCTTTGAGACGATAGGATTATACGTGGCGATTATCGCCAATCCCTAAAACCGGCCCCTAAGCGAACGCCCCCAAGTTCGCTTCTTCAGTACGGCCCGGGGGATCCCCCAGTCCCCCGGGCTTCCCTTCTTTTATAGCCTTTTAATATAATCTGTGCGGATTATAGAATTGGCTCTTCGAGGCAGGTTCGCGCAGGGTTATTTCTTCTTTCTTTCAATAATTTCTGCTGCCAGCGCCCGCAGGGACCTGAGGTCAAAGGGCTTGGGGAGAATAGCGGTAAAACCGCAATCATAAAGGTCGGCTTCGCTCCAGCGATCGAGCAAAGCGCTGATGGCAATCACCGGTACATCTACCCCCCGCCGCCGGAGGTACCACGCTACCTCCGCGCCGTGTTTGCCCGGCAGCATGATATCGATCAGGTAGCAGTCAAAACGCTGGCGGTGGATCAGTTCTATCGCCTCCTCTGCCGTGCCGAGGGTGGTGCATTTGAAGCCCTCGTTTTCAAAGACCTGCTGCAAGAGATCGCAGGTGCCCTTGTCATCGTCAACCACCAGCACTTTGGAGACCCGGTCGCGCCGGGGTTCTTCTTCGCGTTGCGAGTCGTCGATGTAATACTCATCCGGTGGCGCCAGCCTGCGCGCGTTGATGTCAAGTGTCTCCAACACCTGGATCACCGCGTTATGGTCATAGTTCTCCTCGGCGGCCCACTGGATGATATCAAGGTTTTCCCCGCCCGTACGGATCTTTTCCAGGATCTTTTCAGCCAGCTCCATGTTATCCTGGAAATCGCGGCAGAGGATGCCGTAATCGTTCTGGTCGAGTTCGATCCAGAAGCGGTCTCCGCGCAGGTGCTCGACCCAGCGTTCCCGGCACCAGAATCGCCAGTAGTTACGGTGCCACTCGCGGATAGCGTTTTCACCCAAGTCACGGCCGGCCTTTTCTGATTCGATCCATTTATGGCGGGCGGCTTCGCGGATAGCCTCATCGAAAAGGCGTTCACGAGCCTTCGGTTTCGGGTGGCTTGCCTCATTCCGGGGGGCATATTTGGATGAACTTCTCTTCTTACGTTTCATGGCCCGCTATCCATTATTGGAGGTAATTAGTCAAAGTTCATTCTTACCGCTTAACTCCATACCAGATGAAATTACCGGCGCCAAATTATGACCATAATACTATAATAAAGCGCGGCCAAGTATATAATAAAATTGGGGAGACCAGGGGTTTTTATTGAAAAAACTGTCCCCTAAGGGTAATCCTGCCGGCCGTGACAATTAATAATTAGTAAACCTGGTTTCCCCTGGGCGGTTTTGCCTTGATTCTTCCTGGCCAGGTAGTTGCGCCGCATGGTCAATATAAGTATCATAGTATCCATAGTTATAGGGCCTGTTTTATGTTTCATTTTTTATAGGAGCCCGCATTGATATGTTTGATCTCGTATATGAGCAAGGCAATGAGGAACTTCGGGTGCAGCTGGATGAGGGCGCTACCATCATCGGCCGGTCTCTGGATTGCGATGTTATTATCCCTGATAAATCCATCTCTTCCAAACATGCCCGCGTGGTGTTAATTGGTGATAGTGTCGCCATCACCGACTTGAAAAGCTCTAACGGGGTCCTGGTTAAAGGTAAGAAAGTGCCCAGCGCAACGCTCCGGGCAGGCGACAAGTTTCAACTCGGGCGGGTGCTAATTACAGTTGAAAGCGCGGGCAAGCGTAGCGCCAATGCACCCTTCGAACTTAGCTCTAAGAATACCACCGGCGCCCTGAAAGTCTATCGAACCCCGAAGGAAGGGCTGCCCCCCGATCCCCTGATCGAGGGGAGAAGCAAGCGGAAGCTAAAAGATCCCGGCGCCAAGCGCTACCGCGGGCTTCATCCGAGCCTGAAATTTCTTTTATCCCTGATCATCCTCGGGCTGATCGGTTACGCGGGCTACATCCTTCTCAGCGAAGAAAATGTGACTAATCCCTTTGAGGCGATTACCGGCAAGTATAACAGCGAAGACTACACCCAGACCCTCCTTGCTGGGGTTTCAGCCTGCCGTCAGCAGGATTACTCAGCCGCCTATGCCCTCTGGAAAGACGCGGCTGAACAATGGGAGGAAAGCCAGCCGGATAGCCCTGATGATTACGCGCGCCAACTCGCGCTTTTATTCCAACCCCTGGCTGCCGCGCAGACAGCGGGTTCTTTTCTTGAAATAGATTGGCTTGCCTTCGATCAAAAGGCCAAAACTTTATTGCTTAAGCCCACGGATATCCCTGAAAGTGTCGCTTTTTTAATCAACGAGTTCAGCCAGCAGGCCTTGCAGGAAGACCAGGCCCTGGAAGTCCTCCTGGAGGCGATGGCCCTGTTCGATGACAGGCAATATGAGGCCGCCCTTGCCAAGGCCGGGGAGGTTCCCAAAAGCCGGTTTTATTCTCCGGCAGCCGAGGTGCTTGCGGAGAAAATAAAACTTACCCAACAGGAGTTAACCTTTAATAGCGCATATCTGCGCGCCAAGGCGGAGAAATGGGGCGAGGCAATCGCGCTTGCCACGGAAGCCCTCAAGACCGCCAAGAATCCTGAATTGGAAAATGATCTCCTGAAATGGCAAATCTTTAAAGAAGAGCAGGATGTTATCGAGCAGGCCAGGCAACTTATTGAAAGCAACACCCGGGATTCGTTAACCGAAGCGCAACGCCTCCTGCAAAGTGTTCCGGAAGACAGCCGTTATTACCTCGAAGCCCATAGCGAATCCTTGAAACTTAACCAAAAGCTCCTACTCTGTACGATTGAGGAATTCTGGCAGAAAGCAAACCTCAAGGCCCTGGAGAATCTCGCCACCGAGAACCCCACCCTCAGGGATGATCCGCGCTACCTCAACATCCTTAAGACCGCCGGGGACGCCACTGCGCTCCTAACCCAGGCTGAGGAACTGGAAAAGAACCATGATTTCGAGGCCGCGGTGAAGATCTGGGGTGATGTCTGCCGGATGATCCCCGATCAGAACCACCGCTATAACCAGCAGGCCAGCTCCATGCTGGAATATTATACTGGGGAGAGAATGGGCGAGCTCTATCGCCGGGCTGGTCTGGACGCGGTTGAGCAAGGCGAATACAAGCAGGCGAGAACTCTCCTGGAGAAAGCCGCCAAGTATGGGGTCGAGGTTACTGCGGAGGTAAAGATGTTGACCGACCTTGCCAAGCAGTTTTACACCAAGAGCATGAACGCGCATGACGAGGAGTTGCCCCTGTTGCAAACAGCGCGCGACTGCCTGCTCCCGAGCGATGACTTATACTTGAAGGTTCAGAAAAAAATCATCGATCTAGAGGGGACAAATCCTTGACCGAAACCGACACCAGCGCAGACACTTCCCGGCAGGCAGAGGATCTCACCGGCAAGGAGGTTGCCGGCTGCAAAATTATCAGCAAACTGGGTGAAGGGGCCATGGGCATGGTCTACCTCGCCGAGCAAACCAACCTCCAGGTACAGGTGGCCGTCAAGGTACTCCATCCCAGGTTCGCCCGCGACCAGGTCTATATTGAACGCTTCGAACGCGAGGCCCAGGCCTGCGCGCGCCTGGGGCATTTCAACGTGGTCCAGGTTTACGACTTCGGGCGCTCCGGCGAAACCTACCATATTGTCAGCGAATATGTTGACGGCGATACCCTCCAGGACGTGCTGGATAAGGGGAACCTGCTCTCCTGCATAGACGCGACCGACCTCGTGCTGCAAACTGCGCAGGGGCTGGCCGCGGCCCAGGAAGCCGGGATTGTCCATCGCGACATCAAGCCCGCCAACCTGATGCTCACCTCTGCTCGCAAGGTTAAAATCACCGACTTCGGCCTTGCCAAGGCGCCGGAGGAAAGCAATGCCGGCCTGACCCAGGCCGGGATGGTGGTCGGCACCCCTTTCTACATGAGCCCGGAGCAGGCCCACGGCAACGCCTTGGACGGGCGCACCGATATCTACAGCCTCGGGGCTACCTTCTATCACCTGGTTACCGGCCAGCCGCCCTTCGACGGGGATAGCACCCTGGCGGTGCTGATGAAACATATCTCCAGCGAACGGCCGGATCCCTCCGCGATCAATCCCGCCGTGCCCGCCACGGTCAGCAAAGTTATTATGAAGATGATGGCGCGGGAGCGGGACAACCGCTATTCCTCGGCAGTCGAGGTGATCCCGGTCTTGCGCGACCTGCTCGACAAGCTGAAGAGGGATGCCGCAGAGGGCCAGCCCGTGATCGCGTCCCCCGCGATCGATCCCGAACGCGCTGGGCGCTACAAGCTCCTGCCCAGCTCCATGATCAGCCAGATTGTTCCTCTTGAAGTCACGGCCGACGCGCTCGCCCGGATGCAGGCAAGCTGCCAGTCCGACTCCGGGGTTTTTATCGAATCCAACCTGATCTACCCGGAAGGCACCTTGCTGCAGGTCCGCTTCAACGTACCCGGGCGGGACGAGGTCGAGGGGATCGGCCTGGTGCGCTGGACAAATCCCCAGGGTCCGCAAGCCGGAATGGGCATCACCTTTTTGAAGATGCAGCCGGTACGGAGTTCCCAGGTCAGGGCTTCCGAATCAGTTATCGCGCGCCGCGCCAATCTCCCGATTAAAGAAATCCTGGCGCAGCTTACCCTGACCCAGCTCCACAAGCAGCTTTTTAAATATTATTACGCTAACCTGGATCACCCTCTCAAGGTGCGCAACATCTCCGATGCCCTCGGCGTCGGCCCCCGCATGATTACCAGCAAGTTGGACGAGTACAAGGCTCTCGGCCTGGCCGTTGACCGGGGAAAAGACACCATCATCTTTCTCTGGCCGGATGATCAGGAATTGCAAAATGCCATTATGGATTGGATCCAGAAGTTCGGCTTGACTTAAAACTGATTATTCACAGGCTAAAGAGCCTGTGCTACCTAAAGGTGGGTCCGGTTCTCCAATTCATCCTTCGCAGTACACTACGGAGAACGGATCGGAGAAGTTTTTCTATTCTTCCGCTGCTTTCTCCAACCACCCGTCAATCGCAGCCACAATGCGCTCGGAGGCGTGGCCGTCCCAGAGGTCCGGAACGCGCCCGGCCTTGCTGTGCCCGGCCATGACTTCTTCGAAGGCGGTGCGGATTCTCTGGGGATCGCTCCCTACCAGGACATTGGTGCCCTCGGTGATGGTGATGGGGCGCTCGGTGTTGTCGCGTAGGGTAATGCAAGGCACTCCCAAGGCGGTGGACTCTTCCTGCAGCCCGCCGGAATCGGTCAGCACCACCTTCGCGTCCATCAACAGGTTGACCGCCTCCAGGTAGGAGAGCGGCTCCGTGACCTTGATGCTCTTGGGCAGCTTGATGCGGAATTGCTCCATGCGCGCCTTGGTGCGGGGGTGGCGAGCGAAGA
>JAFGNG010000278.1 GCA_016927125.1 Planctomycetota bacterium
CCGCTGCCGGAAACCCCGGTGACGCAGGTCAGGACACCCAGCGGGAAAGAGACACTGATATTTTTTAGATTATTCGCCTGCGCGCCCTTGATGCGGATACCGCTGCGGGGGTAGGCCTTGCGCCGCTTGGCTGGGATCGAGATAAAGTTTTCTCCGCAGAGATACCCCCCGGTAAGGGAGTCAGGGGCTTTTTCGATATCAGCGACCTTCCCCTTGGCAACAACCACCCCGCCGTGCGAACCTGCGCCGGGGCCGAGATCGAGCACATAATCCGCTTCGCGGATCACCTCTTCATCATGCTCCACCACAATGACAGTATTGCCGAGGTCGCGCATATCTATCAGGGTATCCAGAAGGCGGCGGTTATCCCTCTGGTGGAGGCCAATGGTAGGCTCGTCGAGCACGTAGCAGACCCCGACCAAACCGCTGCCCACTTGGCTGGCGAGGCGGATGCGCTGAAACTCGCCGCCGGAAAGCGTGCCCGCGGTACGGTCAAGGGTGAGGTATTCCAGGCCAACCCCCTGCAGAAAGCTGAGCCGCTTGCCCACTTCCTTCAGGATCGGGCGGGCAATCTCCTTCCTTTCGGCCTGCAGATCAAGGTTGGCAAAATATTCCCGCGCCTTCTCAATGGTGAGCCCTGCTACTTCCATGATGGAGAGGTCACCCACCGTGACTGCCTGCGATTCCGGCCGCAAGCGAGTGCCCTTGCATGCTTGGCAGGGTTGCATCGACATGTAACTGTGAATGCGCTGCTTGACGAATTCGGAATCGGTGCGCTGGTAGCGGTGCTCAAGGTTCGGGATAACTCCCACAAACCCTGGCGACTCATGGTCGCCAAAGAGCAGCTTCTCCTGGATCTTCTTGGATAAATCCTTCCAGCGGGTGGTAAGCGAGATTTCATAATCCTTGGCAAAACGGCGCAGGATGCGGTTGTAATAGATTGTCATGCGCTTGCCGCCCTTGCGCCAAGCCTGGATCGCCCCGTCCTTGATGGAGAGGTTGATGTCCGGCACAATCAGCTCGGGATCGAATTCCTGGCGGGTGCCCAAGCCGCCGCAGGTTTCGCAGGCCCCGTAGGGATTATTGAAAGAGAACATGCGAGGCGTCAGTTCTTCAAAAGAGATGTTGCACTTCGGGCAACAGTAGATCTCGCTATAGAGAGTGTCCCTCCAGGAGCCGTCCTCCTCCAGGGCTGCGATCACGCACAATCCCTCGCCCAGGCGCAGGGCGGTTTCAACCGAGTCGTTGAGGCGGCTCTGCACGCCGTCCTTCATCACAATGCGATCAACTACCGCTTCGATGGTGTGCTTGCGATTCTTGTTCGGTACGACCTTGAGAGCGCTGGCCTCGACCAGTTCGCCATCCACCCGCAGCCGGACAAAACCCTCGCGGCGGGCATTGATTATTACTTCGCGGTGCTCGCCCTTGCGCCCCCGTACCAAGGGAGCCAGGATCATGAGCCGGGTTTCTTCCGGCAGTTCCATAATTTGGTCGGTCACCTGTTGTGCCGACTGCTGGGTAATCTGCCGGCCGCATTTATAACAGTGCGGTAGCCCGATGCGGGCAAAGAGCAAACGCATATAATCATAAATTTCCGTAATGGTAGCGACGGTGGAGCGGGGATTGACGCTGCTGCGGCGTTGTTCAATTGCAATGGTGGGCGGCAGCCCTTCAATGTGTTCCACGTCCGGCTTCTGCATCTGCTGGAGGAACTGGCGGGCATAGGCAGATAAGCTCTCCACGTAGCGCCTCTGCCCCTCTGCATAAATGGTATCAAAAGCGAGGGAGCTTTTGCCGGAACCGGAGAGGCCAGTAATCACAGTCAGGGTATCGCGGGGGATTTCAACATCGATGTTCTTGAGGTTGTGCTCGCTGGCGCCAATAATCCGGATATAATTATCTGTCATGATGCTGAGGTCTCATTTAAAAACATAAGTAGGCTTAATTAACTATTATCCCCGCGGGACTCCCGGGGACTATACACAAACATTTAAGCATAATCCACGGCTTGCGTTCGCGTCAATGGAAAAGCTGCGGGAAATAGCGGTCCCGGAGAAGCTGGCCCCGGGGGATCTTCCGGATCCATGCAATTATCATTTGACACTAGCTCCGGCGATGCTATCCTACATGGTTGTAAATTGATAAGTTATGGAACCTTTCTAAAACTCTTGGGGTTTTCAAGCAATGACGCTGCCACGCCGCAAAAGCAGGCCGGTAAAGGTTGGCAATCTGATTATCGGGGGGGGTGCCCCGGTGTCGGTGCAGACCATGGTCAAGGCCTCGCCGGATGATATCAACGCGATTATGGCGCAGATCAACGAAGCGGCGGAACTCGGCTGCAACTTGATCCGTTTGGCTATCCCCAATCGCGCGGCCCTGCAGCCCTTTGCCGAAGTCAAACGCCAGAGCCCGCTGCCGCTGGTGGCTGATATCCATTTCAACGAACACCTCGCCATTGGAGCCATCGAAGCAGGCGCTGATAAGGTACGGATCAATCCCGGTAACATGAAAGATTGGGAGGCGATCACTGCAGTCGTCAAGGCAGCGCAGCAAGCAGGCGCGGCTATCCGTATCGGCGTTAACTCCGGCTCCATCCGGCCCCGCAAGGGGGAGGATAACCGGGATCTGGCTACCGCTCTCAGCGAAGACGCGCTCTATTACCTGGAACGAATCGAAGCCATGGGCTTTGACCAGATAGTAGTCTCCTTGAAGGCCAGCGACGCGCCGACGACTATTGCCGCCAACCTGGCGGTGGCTGGGAAGATGGATTACCCGTTGCACCTTGGCGTTACCGCGGCCGGGCCGGAGGAGGACTCTATCCTCAAGAGCGCTATCGGGGTTGGCGGCTTGCTGGCGCAGGGTATTGGCGACACTATCCGGCTCTCCTTTACCGGCTCTCCTGCCGCGGAGGTACGCGCTGGCAAGGAACTCCTGCGCGCGGTTGGACTCCTGCGCGACCGGGTAGAGATTATCAGTTGCCCCACCTGCGGACGCTGCCAGGTGGATCTCCAGGAAATGGCTGCGCAAGCCAAAGCGCGCCTGGCGCACATTCGCAAGCCTTTAAAGGTGGCGGTGATGGGCTGCGAGGTTAACGGCCCGGGCGAAGCGGCGGAGTGCGATGTCGGGATTGCCGCGGGCAAAGGCAAGTATGCGCTCTTCCGTGACGGTAAACTGCTCAAGACGATTACCGAAACCGAAGCGCTGGATGTGCTCTGCGCGGAGGTAGAAGCGCTGGCGGAAAAGTTTGATGATTAATCTTATCCTTGACGGGGGTCTCTAGTGAAAAAACTCGCTTTACTCGGCGCCACTGGTTCAATCGGACTCTCCACGTTAGAGGTACTTCGCGCCCTCCCCGGCCGCTTCGAACTGGTCTCCATCTC
>JAFGNG010000279.1 GCA_016927125.1 Planctomycetota bacterium
CGAGAATTACCTGGAGGTCGTAGCGGCTCCCGATTACGAGGACGGCGCGGTCGAAATCCTGAAGAAGCGCAAGAACCTGCGCATTGTGCAGGTCAAGCGCATCGACCAGATCCGCAAGTACCGCACGGAACGCTTCTTCGATTTCAAATGCTTGCTTGACGGCGGGATCGTGGTGCAGCAGTCTCCCCTGAATAAAATCAGCAAGCCGGAGGATATGCCGCCGGCGGAGATTACCGCCAAGGACGGCGAGAAGATAACCTCGAAGCGCACCCCTACTGAAAAAGAATATGAGGACCTCCTCTTCGGCTGGTCGGTAGAGCAGGGCGTGACCAGCAACAGCGTGATCTTTGTCAAGGACGGCGTTACTGTCGGCATCGGCACCGGGGAGCAGGACCGCGTCGGCGTCACCGAAATTGCGATCTTCAAAGCCTATAAAAAATGCGCCGACCAGGTGGCGTGGAAGAAACACCAGATGCTCTACTTCCAGGTTGAGTTGGCGGTCAAGGCGGGCGAGCTGCCGGAGTCGGCGCTCTCTGAGATCAATACTGAAGTTAAGAAAAACCAGGGCGGATTGATCGGCGCGGTGGCGGTCTCCGACGCCTTCTTCCCCAAGCGCGATGCGGTGGATGCCATTGCCGCGGAAGGGGTTACAGCGATTGTCCAGCCCGGCGGCTCCCTCGGTGACAAGGAAATCATCCAGGTCTGTAACGAATCCAAGCCACCCATTGCCATGGTCTTCACCGGCCAGCGTGCCTTCAAGCATTAAATCGGAGGCGAGTGAACCTGATGGATTCAGCTTTACGCATACTGGACGCCAATGCCAACCGCGCGCGCGAGGGCTTGCGGGTGGTGGAGGAATATGTCCGCTTTTCTCTTGATGCTACCGCCTTCACGGAACGCCTGAAACAACTCCGCCACGAGCTCGTCGCCACGCTCCAGCTTCTGCAACAGGCAGCCGGGGACGGCGTGAAGCTGGAAAACTTCCGCGATACTGCCGGGGATGTCGGCACCGGGATCAGTACCCCGGCGGAGATGAAGCGGGCTGACGCCACTGCCACCGCCCGCGCGGGTATGAAACGGCTGCAGGAGGCTCTGCGGGTGCTGGAGGAGTACGGTAAGATTGTCTCTCCCGAAGCTGCTGCCGGCTTTGAGCGCCTGCGCTATGCCTCGTATGACATCGAGCCCCTGATCTTTGCGGATGGAGCCCGTCGCAGCCACCTTGCCGAAGCTCGATTATATGTACTGGTGACCGAGGCTTTAGCCAGCACCGATGCCTTGACTGCCGCGCGCGAAGCAGTCGCCGGGGGGGCGGATATGATCCAGATGCGGGAAAAGGAACTGGAAGACAGCGCGTTTTATAAGCAGGCCCTCGCCATGCGGGAGATTTGCAACTCCGCGGGCGCGCTCTTCATGATTAATGACCGGCCGCATCTTGCCAAGCTGGTCAATGCCGACGGCATTCACACCGGGCAGGGGGATTTGCCGGTGAACCTTTCGCGCAGGATAATCGGTCCCGACCGTTTGATCGGCAGGAGCACCAATGCACCGGAGGTTTTGCAGGCAGCCTTCGAGGAAGGCGCGGATTACGCCGGGGTCGGGCCGGTCTACGCAACCAAAACCAAGGAACACCGCGCCGCGGTGGGCTTGGAATATGTGAGTTATGCCGCCAGGGAGGCGAAGATTCCATATTTCTGCATAGGTTCAATCAACCGGGAAACTTTAGGCGGGGTGCTGGATGCGGGCGCGAAAGCAGTGGCGGTCTGTACTGCTATCATCGGCGTGAAGGACATTGCGGCCGAAGCAGCCTGGTTCAAGGAGCGGGTAATGGAAAGAAACCAGTAGGGGCGGGGCACAGCGAGCTGTGCCCGCGACTAAAGAATTGGTTTTCCGGGCACGGCACGCCTTACCCCTACCGCAATACCCCAGGTTAGAGAACCTGGTCTACAGGTGAATTCAAGAAAAATCACTTCCCGATACAGAATCTTGAAAAAATGCTCTCCAAAACCTCCTCGGCATAGCCTTGCCCACGAATATGCCCGAGGGCGGAGTGCGCCCCGCGGAGTTCTTCGGCAATCAGTTCAAAGCCGCTGCGAGCAGCCAAGAGAGCCATGGCCCGCCCCAGCGAGTCATGCGCGCATTGCAATTCTTCCACCAGGCGGAGGTTGATCGCCCCCTCGCCGACGGGGCGTTCCATGTCACGGGCGGCAATATTAACCAGCGCCCGGCGCAGTTCGTCCAATCCCTCCCCGGTTTTGGCGCTGACTGCAATCAAACCGGCAAATTCGTTTCCTAATGATTTTAATTCAAACCCCGGGAGATCGGATTTGTTGCAGGCAATAACTATCGGTACTTCCGGCAGGTTCTTAATAAGTTCCACAACTTTTTGCTCTCTTTGCAGGCTGCCATCAATCACCAACAACACAATCGCCGCGCCTTGACTGGCAATAATTCCACGCTTGCTGGCGGTTAAGCTGAGACTATCACCGCTATGATCCAGGCCGGGGGCATCCTGCAGGAGAAAATGGAAGGGTTCTATCACCAACTCGAAATCCAGGCGATCGCGGGTGGTGGAACGTTCCGGAGATACCAGCGCGGCATCCTGCCCCAGCATGGCATTGAGCAGGGAGCTCTTGCCCGCGTTGGTGAGCCCTGCAAAGCAGACCGGGATAGCCCCATGGTGGGTGGGGCGAGCCTGCGCGGTGGCGAGAAGCTTTTGCAGGCTATCTGAAATCTCCGACAGCTCCGCAATCATCTTTGCAGAAGGCAGCGGCTCTACTTCATCCTCGGCAAAGTCTATCTGCCCCTCAACCTGCGCCGCCGCACCGGTCAGGCGGCTCTGCCAGGAGGAGATCCGCTCTGAAAACGCCCCTTCCATGTTAGCAAGGGCAGCGCGCCGTTCCGCTTCACTGCCGGAGGCAATGATGCGCTCCACAGCCTCGGCCTGGACAAGATCAATCCTGCCATTTATAAAGGCTCGCATAGTAAATTCACCAGGGGCGGCCAGCCTGATGGTTACCGAGGATTTAAGATTTTCATCAGACCGCAATAACTCTGTGCCAGAACAAATCAGGGTGTCAATCACCAGGTCTGCCAACGCGGGCGCGCCCGGGAGGTGGAATTCAATCATCTCTTCGCGGGTATAGCTCGCCGGGGCCCTCATCACATAAGCGGAGGCCGGGAACGACAGGGAGTCATTGCCGGAAGCAACCTGGAAAAGCCCTTCCAAGCGGGCGTGGCCTTGCCAGGATTCTTCAGGGTAGGGGTGGCCCCCGGGGTCAGTGAAGCAACCGCTCGCGCAGGCAACGGCCTCAATCCCGGGGCCGCTCAGCCGGACAATGCAGCGCGCGCCTCCGCCGGGTGGCGAAGCGCAAGCAACAATTATATCATCCATGCGGTATAAGGATTTCATGGCAAGTTCAATCTTTATAATCAATTGAATTGTTATTAAAGTGTTATACCCCTGATCCCGAGTTTGATGCCAATAAAAAAACGCTGCCAAACCTGGTGGCCAGCAGCGTTAAATTTATATTAAAAAACCGACACTTCAGCGATAGTTATTCTTCAACTACCTTGGCCGGCTGGAGCCAGCGTTTGCGCCCCCGGACCTTTACCCGGATCATGCCGCGATCCTTACGGTTACGGTTATCCTGCGCTTTGCGCTTCTTAACGATTCGTTTCTTGAATTCCATATATTCCTCCGGCTGTCTTAAAAAACGAAAATACAGAAAGGCATTATAACTACGGATCGGGTTCTGACAAGCAAAAAAAGGGTTTTTGCAAAGGAAACTAGCTAATTCCGGGGAAAATGTTGCCGGAGATAGGCAATCGCCTCATCTGGGGTGGTGAATTTGCCCTCCAGTTGCCCATCCTCAATAGCGGACAGCATCTTTGAGAACTCCGGCCCAGGTGTGTATCCCAGGCGGATCAGGTCAACGCCAGTGAGGATCGGCTCCGGCGGAAGGGGGCGCGCCATCTCTTCTTCATAGGCCTGGAGGACCAGTTCATGAATCCCGAGCTTGCGATGGCTCGCCAGGCAGTCGAGCCGGTGCAACTCCAGGTGAAGAAGAAAGAGGGGATCCCGCAAGAGCCGCCGTTGCTTCGCCACCCGCATCTTGCTGAAATGGGTCAGGCGCATATGGTCGCGCACCAGGCTTTCTACCGCCGCGATCATCCGGTTGGGGCGTTTCAGGCGGGTGAGGATCTCCCTGGCCATGTCTGCGCCGACATCCGGATGGTTATTAAAGCGGATGCGGTCGAGCATCTCGATGGTGCTGGGTTTGCCCAGGTCATGCAGCAGCACCGCCCAGGCGAGGAGGGGATCGCAAGCTTCTGGCAGGCTTTCCAGCATCAAGATGGTATGCCGCAGGACATCGCCTTCCGGGTGGAATTCCTCGGGTTGCGGGACGCCGCGCATGGCCGCGACCTCCGGCAAGAGCTGCAAGAGGAGGTGGGTTTGCTCCAGAATGATGATGGCCGCGCCCGCGCCCCCGCGCGTCAGCATCTTCTCAAGTTCATCGCCAAGCCGTTCTGCGCTGACCAGCCGGATCAGCCCCGCCATATCTCGCACCGAATTAAAAGTCGGTTCATCCAGGTTAAAGCCCAGGGTTGAGGAAAACCGCACCGCCCTCAGGATTCGGAGATAGTCTTCCAGGAAACGTTTGGAAGGCGCGCCCACACTGCGGATAATTCTATTCTTAATGTCTTCTATGCCACCGACATGATCAATCACTTCCTTGGTTTCCGGATCATAGAGCAGGGCATTGACAGTGAAATCCCGGCGGAGCACATCCTCTTCAGCGGAGCAGAAATGCACCGAGTCCGGCCGCCGCCCGTCACCTCCGGGGCTGTCACCGCGGAAGGTTGCGACTTCATAGCTATGGCCATCCTCCACCACCTGCATTACGCCGAAGGCCTTGCCGACCGCAACAGTATGGGGAAAGATTTTTTCAATCTCCTCCGGCCGCGCGGCAGTGGCAATATCCCAATCCTGGGGCTTTTTGCCCAGGATGGAATCCCGCACGCAACCGCCGCAGAAATAGGATTCAAAGCCTGCTGTCTTCAGGGTATTAAGAATCCTGAGCGCGGCCGGGTCCGGAGCGGGAAAATCTTTATAAACCTGTCGCATGCAAGCTTCCTTACCATAGGTGACAACAGGGAGAGTAGCCCTGCAAATTCATTAAAAAGAAAAAATCCGGCAAAGGCAAGTATAATGCGATGGAATCCTATGAGGGTCGCGTATTAAAAGAACCTCAGCGTCCAGCCGGACAGCGCTTCCAGAAAAGGATTTATTGACAGATTCCGATGGATAATTATCATCGGCCATGCCGGGATGCAAATCCGCCCCGGTAAAGATCAGGTTTTTGGTAGAATCACATGAGCAAACAGAAGAGCAAAAAGAGCGGCGTGGATAAGTCCCTCATCCTCCGCAACAAAAAAGCGTTTCATGAATATGAAGTCTTGGAGACGCTGGAGTGCGGGATTGAGCTTTGCGGCACGGAGGTGAAGAGCCTGCGCGACCATAAGGTGAATTTTGCCCAGACCTTTGCCACTGTCAGGAACGGCGAGTTAATGCTCATGGGGCTGCATATCTCCCCTTACGAGATGGGCAACCGCATGAACCATGACCCGGAAAGGCGGCGGCGCCTGCTGGCCCATAAACGCGAGATCCACAAGCTCTCCCAGAAGATTAATGAAAAAGGGCTGACGCTGGTACCCCTGCGCCTGTATTGGAAGTTCGGCCGCTGCAAGGTGGAACTCGGGATTGTCCGCGGTAAACAGATCCACGACAAGCGCGATGCCAAGCGCGATAAGGATGTCAACCGCCAGATCGAACGTGATATCCGCGAATCCAGAAGATAGCCGGTTAATCTTCTCTTAAACGAGTTATGCCTATTATTTTTTTCATATCTTTATATAAAAAAATTAATTAAGAAAGTGTAAATTTACTCAGATTCTTCTGGAATCAGGGTTGATGATTTTTATTATCAATTTGGTGATTTAACAGATATTCATTTAATAAATATTCTCTTGCGGAATTGATGGTTATTTATCGCCAGTTTTCCGAGGGGGCAGGAGAGTAACTGCATGCACCTAAGCATATCTATCAATGCTGAGACAATTATTAATTTTGCTAATAATCCGGCCGGTTGGCAGGAGTCTTTACAACATGCTGACGAGTTTTACGCTCTGCC
>JAFGNG010000280.1 GCA_016927125.1 Planctomycetota bacterium
ACCACAATCCCCGCGCCACTGTGTTTGATAATCGCGCTTGCCTCCCCCTCCGGGAGCGCCGCCAGGATAGGCTTGCCATGGGCGAGGTAATCAAAGATCCGTCCTGGCACCTGCTGGTTCCATACCGGGTCAGCAAGTGCGACCAGGCCGAGATCTGCCGTTGCAATTATTCTCCTCAACGCCCCCGCGCTCACAAACCCGGAGAACTCCAAAAACCCCTCTTGCAGCAGAGGCAGGAGAGATTTTTTTTCATAGCGGGTGGGGAGGCCGTAAAAAGTCAGGTGTACCTGCCGCGCCAGCTCCGGATGTCTGGCTTGTAGGATCCACCAGGCGTGGCAGAAGATCTCAGGCTGCTCGCGCTTGCTTAAACCCCCGGCATAAACACACCGCAGCGGGCTGTGGGTGAAGGTGTTCACCCTTGCCGGGGGCAGGGGCCCGGCAAAGCCGTTATGCGTGACTACTACCTTGCCCTGGTCAAGGCCATGCACGCGCAACAGGTCAGCGCGAAGCTGCTCCGTGGAGACGCTTACCAAGTCCGCGTTAGTGACAATCTGCTGCTCGATTCTGTGCCAGCGCGAAGTTTTTTTCGCTTCCGGCTCAAAAGGCTCGCGAAAATCTACCACCACTGGGCAGCCGCAGCTTTTAGTCACCTGCAGGCAACCGGTCAGGCTGGCAGCAGGGGGGTAGAGCGCCAGGAGGATTCCCGGCTCGCTCTGCAACCGTCTTTTAAGGTAATTTGCCACAGCCCAGTGCCAGTTTGATTCTTCCGCAAAGGGTAATCCCGCCAGGGAGAGCAATTTCCCGCCCCAACCCCAATGCTTGACTGGCAGACGGACAATTTCAAAGCTGGGCTTGAAATTGTCATAATCCGGGTCCTCAAACCCGGTGACCGGCTGCAGCGCGGTGATGACAGTTACGTCGAAGCCAGCTTCCTGCAACTCACAGGCATACCAGTAGAGCTTCAATGCCAATGCGGCTGGCGGAAAGTGCTGGCTGATCAGGTAGATTTTTTTTGCAGGTTTCATAAGATTAAGTCTAATAAAGAGAAAGCTTGAAAACCGCACAGGCAAAATGGCCTGAAAATGATATAATAATAGTGCCTGGATGCAGGTATTTTATAATGATTATTGCTTAAAAAACAGGAGGTTATATCTTTTTAAACTGGAATTACTGAAAAATGATATAATTCGACATTTGCTGTGTCAATGAGATTGCCGGGGTTAATAAGCCTTTGCCCTCCAAGATTTAGCAATGTTTATTCCCTTTGCGCGCAGCGAGAATATTGATTCCGGAGTGAAATTGTTTGCCTGGATCAAAGGAAACGCCTTGACAATACCTGGATTTTCACCATATTGTGGGATACGTAAAATGATACCGCGATGGGACAATTTGACAGCACTCGTTTTTCCGATTACACTGAAGAAGACGGATTTTTTATACTTCTGGATTTTTGCATTGGATACATTCCTGGTAATTGAAGTCGTAACCTGGCTGCTGATGTGCATGAGCCGGCGGGTTTTTTCCTTTCCCGGTGCAGCTATTTCCCGACAATATATCCCAGTGAGATGTCCCCTGATCGCAATAACCCGATCACAACCTACGCAGCCTTTTGCGGAGATTCACGCAACGGTTCAATAATCTGCTGCCAGTGAAAGGATTTGTATTTTTTCAAGATAGAGATTAAGATTTATCCAGAGGATTACTAAGGATAAACTATGCCCACTAACACCAGAATGCTTGGCGAGATCCTGATCGACCTGGGTTGTCTCACCGAGGATAAGCTGAACGAAGCGCTGGCGATGCAACAGGAGCGCGACATGCGCATCGGCGACATCCTCGTCGACATGGCTTATATCCAGCCTGAAGACCTGACCCGCGCCCTGGCAGAACAGTTTGATATGGAAATAGTGGACCTCGAATCCTTTAACATTACTTCCGACGTCATCGAATTAGTCACCCCTGAACTGGCCTACGAACACAAGATTATCCCCATTGAACTGGAAGATGGCATCCTCACCGTCGCCATGGGCGACCCGCTCGACCTGTACACTCTGGATAACCTGCGCTTCGTCATCAACAGCCAGGTTGAACCGGTTCTGGCAACCAAGGATGGCATCAACAATGCGTTGAACCGGTACTACGGGATGCAAGAGGACAAGCTCGATGAAATGATCCAGGAATTTACCCAGTCGCACATTGAGTTCTTTGAGAATGAAATCGACGGCACCGCCAATGCCAGCGCGGATGACGCGCCGGTGATTAAGCTGGTAACCTTGATCATCTCCGAGGCAGTCAAACAGCGCGCCTCGGATATCCATATTGAACCCATGACCGACCGGGTGCGGATCCGCTACCGGATTGACGGCCAGTGTATCGAGGTGGAAAGCCCCCCGAAACGCTTGCAGGGCGCGATCCTCTCCCGGATCAAGATCATGTCCAAGATGGATATGGCTGAAAAACGCCGCCCCCAGGACGGCCGCATCAAGCTCAGTCTCCTTGGCCGCGAAATCGACCTGCGCGTGTCCGCCCTGCCGGCCAGCAATGGCGAGTCCGTAGTCATGCGTATTCTCGACAAGGAATCAGTTCTCATGGGTATGGACCAGCTCGGTTTCCATCCCAATGATTACGCCCTCTTCTCAGACCTGATCAAACGTCCCAACGGCATTATCCTGGTGACCGGCCCCACCGGTAGCGGCAAGACCACCACGCTCTATGCCGCCCTTAACGAACTGAACCGGTCGGACTGCAAGATCATTACTGCTGAAGACCCGGTTGAATATAATATCAGCGGAATTAACCAGTGCCAGGTGAACCGCAAGGCCGGCATGACCTTCGATATCATCCTGCGCGCCATGCTGCGCCAGGCCCCGAACGTGATTCTCGTGGGTGAGATCCGTGACCGCGAAACGGCCGAAATGGCTATCCAGGCCGCCCTTACCGGCCACCTGGTATTCTCGACCCTGCATACCAATGACGCGCCTTCAGCCATTACCCGTCTAATCAACATGGGCGTGCCGCCTTTCCTGGTGGCAAGCTCGATCCAGGCGATCCTGGCGCAACGGCTGGTTCGGGTGCTGTGTACGGAGTGCAAGGTGGTAAAGAAAGCGGACGTGCCAGTGTTAAAGAGCCTCGGCTTGCGAGAGGAGCAGATCCGGGATACTACCTTCTATGATCCCGTAGGCTGCGATAACTGCAAGGGGCGCGGCTTCCGCGGCAGGCGGGCGATCTATGAGACCCTGGTGATGAACAACCGCCTCCGGGAAATGGCCTTTAATGTTGAACCGACGGATCAATTGCGTAGCCAGGCTATCAAGGACGGCATGCATACCTTGCTGATGGACGGGGTTCGCAAGATCCTCGAAGGCATAACCGTTCCGGATGAAGTCCTGGCGGTCGCCAAGAGTATTGAATAATATTTTTAATAAGGCGGTAGAGTAACAGAAGGATTTAGAAGGAGAGTAAGCGGCATGGAAATAGACAAACTCTTAGAAGCCTGTATCAAACATGACGGCAGCGACCTTCATATTCGCGTCGGCGTACCGCCCAAGCTGAGGATCGAAAGCCGGCTCAGCAGCCTGGGCAAGCAGGTTCTGACCCCCGAGGATACTGCCTCCCTGGCGCGCAGTATTACCTCTGAAAAACATATGCAGGAACTCGAAGAGCTGGGCACCACCGACTTCGGCTTCAGCTTTACCGGGGGCCAGCGTTTCCGTGTCAGCGTCTTCAAGCATCAGGGCCATATCGGTATTGTCATGAGGTTGATTCCCAGCAAGCTCTACACCTTTGAAGCCCTGGGCCTGCCCTCGATTGTCAAGGAGCTCTGTCTGCGCCCGCGGGGTCTGTTCCTGGTGACCGGTCCCACCGGCAGCGGCAAGACCACCACGCTTGCAACCATGATCGACTTCATTAACAAGAATCGCCATGACCATATCGTGACGGTTGAGGACCCGATTGAATATGTCCACGGCCATAAGAAGTGTGTCGTAACCCAGCGTGAAATCGGGGCGGACGTGATTAGCTTTAGCGAAGCCCTGCGCCGGGGCCTGCGCCAGGACCCGGACATTTTCCTGGTCGGCGAGTTGCGCGACCTAGATACGATCGCGGCGGCGATCACCGCTGCCGAAACCGGCCACTTGGTCTTTGCCACGCTGCATACCACCGGCGCAGCTCCGACCATTACCAGGATTGTCGACGTCTTTCCGACCAACCAGCAGGAACAAATCCGCATCCAGCTTTCCGCCAACATTGTGGCGGTGCTATCACAGCAGCTGTTGGTTAAAAAGGGCGGTGGCAGGATCGCTGCCTTTGAATTGATGATTTCCAACCCGGCAATCCAGCACCTGATCCGAAAGAACGAAACCTTCAAGATTGATTCCATCATCCAAACCGGCAGCGAGGACGGGATGATCCTTTTGGACGATCACCTTTTCCATCTTTTCTCTACCGGCAAGATTGCTTATACCGACGCGATTGGACGATCTAAGTATCCAGATGCGATTGATAAAAAGATCCGCGAGTTCCGCGCCCAGATGGAGCAGAACAGGTAAGCCCCATGGCGCCCCTTGTTTGACCGGGTATTTAAATTAGAAGGATACCTTCATGGAGTCTGAACCACGCCAGCAACTTGGTGATATCCTGATCCGGGATAAAATCATTACCCCGCAGCAGCTTGAGGAAGCCTTGCAGCGCCAGAAAAACCAGGGCGGGGCTCTGGGGCGGATTCTCCAGGAAATGGAGCTTTTGACGGAAGCGCAATTGCTGATGGCCCTGGGCGTCCAGTTGGGCATGGAGGTTATTGAAAATCTTGATAATGCGGAAATTCCCCCGGAAGTGATCGGGATGGTCAGCAAGATGATGGCCGAAGTTTATAATATCATCCCTTATCGCATGGATGAGAACGGTCTGGTGGTGGCGATGGCTGATCCGAATAATATCCATGCCCTCGACGACCTACGCTTTATGCTCAATTGCGAGGTGCGCGGCGCGGTCGCTGATCACGACGCGGTCCGCAGCGCCATCGACCGTTTTTACGGCAGTGCCACCGATGAAACCATTGACGAGCTGATCAACGAAATCGGCAAGGCCGGGCTGATCGAAATTGGGGACGAAGAGAATATCCGCGACGCCGGGCAATTGACCGACATTGCCAACCAGAAGCCGGTTGTGCAGCTTCTGAACCTGGTGCTGATGACCGCCATTAATGACCAAGCGGCGGACATCCACTTCGAACCGTTTGAAGACACCTTCCGGATCCGTTACCGTATCGATGGCGTGTTGCTGGAGATGGAGAGCCCCCCGAAGAGCCTAGCGCTGCCGTTGATCAGCCGGATCAAGGTTATGTCAGGCTTGAATATTGCTGAACGGCGGGTACCGCAGGACGGGCGGATTCAGCTCAACATTTCCAACCGTTCCATCGACCTGCGGGTTTCCACTTTGCCCACGATGTTCGGCGAAAGCGTAGTGTTGCGTGTCCTTGACCGCTCGGTAGTGGCGTTGGATCTCCATCGCCTGGGGATCCGCGAAAGCGAATTGGAGAAATTTGAACAGCTGATCTCCCTGCCTAATGGCATTATCCTGGTAACCGGGCCGACAGGTTCCGGAAAAACCACCACGCTCTATGCCTGCCTTAATGCGATCAATGAAATTAAAACCAAGATTATTACCTCCGAAGATCCGGTTGAATACGAACTGCCCGGGATTATCCAGTGCCCCGTCAACATGAAGATCGGCGTGACTTACGCGGCGATCCTGAGATCCATTCTCCGGCAGGATCCGGACAAGATCCTCGTTGGCGAGATCCGCGACAAGGAAACGGCTGATATTGCGATCGAATCCAGCTTGACCGGCCACTTGGTCTTCTCTACCCTCCATACCCAGGACGCGCCTTCCACGATTGCGCGACTGATCGAAATGGGGGTTGAAGCTTTCCTCCTGGCCGCAACCCTGGAAGCGGTGATTGCGCAGCGGCTGGTGCGGGTGATCTGTTCCAGGTGCAAACAGCCGTATACCCCGACCCTGGCGGAGATCCAGGAGGTTGCCTTGCGGGAAGAGGATATCGAAGGGCGCCAGTTCTTCTTTGGCAGCGGCTGCACGGATTGCAAGAACACCGGTTATCACGGCCGCACGGCGCTCTACGAAATCATGCATATGAACTCGGCCCTGCGGGAAGTTATAATTGGCAATAAATCTACCGAAGTTATTCGTGATGTGGCCCGGCGCCAGGGGATGTTCAGCCTCCGGGATGCCGGGTTGCTTAAGATCTTTGACGGGATCACAACCATTGAAGAAGTGGTGCGTGAAACCCTCATCTTGGAGTAACGCCGGCAGCCAGGCTACATTGTAGCCTTGCCCCGGCACCAGAACTTTATTGGAAAAGGAAGTAAAAGCGATGCCGACCTTCACTTTTGAAGCTGTAGACGCAGCCGGGCGCGCGGTTAAGGATACGATTGATGCCGGTTCGGTGGAAGAGGCAAGAAACGAACTACGCAAGAAAAAGCTCTTCCCTACCAGCATCTCCCAGAAACAGGCCAGAGGCGCCAAGAGAAGTAAAGCCGCGGCTGCGCTACCCACCCAGCGAAAAAAATCCG
>JAFGNG010000281.1 GCA_016927125.1 Planctomycetota bacterium
CATACGCCGGATAACGTGGTCTATACCGGTACCCATGATAATGACACCACGATTGGCTGGCTACGGGGCGAAGACCTGGAATCGGATCTGCGCGGGGAGGAACAGTGCGCCCTGGAGCGGC
This sequence comes from Planctomycetota bacterium, assembly GCA_016927125.1. Lineage (GTDB taxonomy): Bacteria > Planctomycetota > SZUA-567 > SZUA-567 > JAFGNG01 > JAFGNG01. The sequence continues at coordinate 122 of JAFGNG010000281.1, forward strand.
AAAATTTTCTGAACTATATCAACACTAATGGGAATAAACTTGAGGACCTCGACGCCTGCTGGCAGATGATCGCGCTCGCACTTGGCAGCGTGGCCAAGACCGCGATCATTCCCCTTCAAGATATTCTCGGTCTGGACAGTTCCAGCCGGATGAACCGTCCGGGGACGCAGAGACTGGACAATTGGGCATGGCGGATGACCCCGGAGCAGCTTGATGAAATCAATTCCCCAAAAATCCACGATCGCCTGCGCACCCTGCTCTGGCGTTACGGCAGGCTCTAAGCCCCGGCGCTCACCGGTTTCTTCAGAAATTATTTTTTGCCGATTCGGTTTGCTTACAGTAAGGAGAAGATCCGGTTGCGGGTGTCTGGGGCGCTGGTAAATTGAAATGCCTGCATCCCCACGTCCAGGGCACCTTTAACATTGACCTCCAGATCATCAATGAAGATGCAATCTTGATTATTGATTCCCAGTCCGCGGGCGGTGGCAAGATAGATGTCTGGCACCGGCTTGCAGATACCCAGTTCATAAGAAAGCGTGATCTCTTTCGCCAGGGTAAACTCCGGCACCGTCTGGGCAATATATTCCCAGTGGAGTGGCGAGGTGTTGCTGAGAATCGCCACCGGCATCTGCTGGCAGAGCTCCTGGAACAACTTTTCCATTTCCGGCCAACGCTCAAAACAACTGAACCAGAGCGAAACGAAATCCTCCCGAGTAATATCCAGTTGCAGCAGTTTGATTGTGTCTGTACAGAAGGTGTCGGTATCAATACGCCCGGATTCGTAGGAATGGAGCAGGGAGGAGTCAGATACTGCCTGCCTGATTGCCAGCGCCGGCATGGAAGTATATTTGGCGGCCTGGGCGATGGCTTTATCAAAATCCACGCCAATCAGGACATTGCCAAGGTCAAAGATCACAGCTTTTAAGGGAAATTTATTCATGCGGTTTCCGTCCGGGCGCCGTCAACCGCCCGGCAGATATGCATCTCGGGGGCGATCCCGGTGGCGGCCTTGTACTTAGACGCCAGATGCTTGGCAAAGTGCTCCGCCTTCTCGGCCTCGACCAGGTTTACGGTGCAGCCCCCGAAGCCCCCTCCGGAGAGGCGGGCGCCGTAACAGCCGTCCAGTCCCTTGGCGATCTCCACCATCACGTCCAGCTCTCGGCAGGAATTGCCAAAGTAATCTCGGCTGGAAGCATGGCTCTCCAGCATCAAGCGCCCCATCTCCGCCAGGTCGCCTTGCCGCAGGGCGGCGACGCCATCCTGGACGCGGGCGTTTTCATAAATAACATGGCGGGCCTGGGGTTGAATTTCCTCTGGCAGATGACTCCCAAACTCTTCAAAATCCGCTGCCGTAACATCCCGCAACTCGGTAACGCCTTCTTTATATTTGGCAAAGAACTTCGCTGCCTCGAAGCACTTTTGTTGCAAATCGTTATAGGTGCTAGCAAGCAGTTCGTGGCTGGCCTTGGTATCGGCAAGCACCAGGTCGACGCCCTCGCCGATTGACACCGGCTCGCTGGTAAGTTCGCGGCAATCGAGGAAGATCAGGGAATCGGCCTCGCCGTGGATGCTGGACCACTGGTCCATGATGCCGCACTTCATGCCGACAAAATCGTTCTCCGCGCTCCGGCAGAGGCGGGCCAGCTCCGGCTGATCAAGTTTAAAACCGAAAACCCCGGAGAGAAAGCTTGCCACCGCCACTTCCAGGGCGGCGGAGCTTGACAAGCCCGCGCCGAGAGGAACATTCCCGGCGATAACAGCCTCGAAACCGCCGAGGGGATGCCCTGCCTTCTGCAGGACATCAATTACCCCCATGATGTAATTACACCAAGGCGCGGTCCCGTCGGGGGTGATTGCCCGGGTGTTGAACTGATAGAGGCGTTCGTAAGCGTCGGAGTAGACCGAGGCGATCTCGCCGCTGGTCTTACGCCCGGTCACCACGAGATAGCGGTCGATGGCGGCGGAGAGGACAAACCCGCCATTGTAGTCGGTATGGTTGCCAAGGACTTCCACCCGACCGGGGGCGATGCCGAAGACTTCCGCCTTGCTGCAGAGAACTGTCTCGCAGAATTCAACCGCGTCGGTTTTAAGTTGGGTCAAATCCATGCGCGCTAAGATTCCCTTAAAAAACAAGTCAAAGGTTACGGAATAATCCCCGGCAAAGCTCCTTACCGGTTATAAAATGTTTCGCTGGGTAGTGATATGCTGACATTTTTATAGCCGGCTTTGTCCAGGCGGTCGAGAACCCGCAAGACCGTTTCAAACAACACATTCGGCGCTACTTCGCCAATAGTAATAATAACTTCATCCTTCGGCTTCTCCCCGGAGAGCCGGGCAATCTGCCCGACAATTTGTTCCGCTTTGAGCGGCACTCCGTTGACGCTGGGCTTGCCGCGGGAGGCAAAATCAATGGTGATCAGCCCCGTGGGCCGGGGTTCGCCGAGGGGGAGTTCTTCCTCGCCGCAGCCGCCCAGGCACGCCAGGAACAGCAGGGCCGCCAACAGATATTGCTTCGGGATCGCTCTTTTCATCTTCCTCTCCCCCTGCTCTAAAAGAACCTTTATGCCAGCTCTTTTGCTACCAGATCCCCCACCTCACTGGTGGTGTAACCCATGCGCTTGGCGGCCAGGCTCTTGAGCTTGGTGCGGGTGACAACCTTAACCGCTTCCTCGATAGCGTTGGCGGCCTTATCCTCGCCCAAAGTCTGGAGCATCATCGCGCCGGCGCAGATCGCGGCGAGCGGATTGATCACCCCCATGCCGGTATACTTCGGCGCGGAACCGCCGATGGGCTCGAACATGGAAACGCCTTCGGGGTTGATGTTCCCACCCGCGGCAATGCCCATGCCTCCCTGG
>JAFGNG010000029.1 GCA_016927125.1 Planctomycetota bacterium
AAAGCTGGGAAGGAGGCGGCCGGTTCCACCACCAGGCTGGACCCCACCGCGATAAAGATTTCGCACTCCTGGCAGAGCCGCCAGGCCCGGTCCATCGCCGCCACCGGCATGGATTGTCCGAAGGAGACGGTCGCGGGCTTCAAGAAGCCTCCGCAGGTCTCGCAGAGGGGGGTGAGATCACCCTCCCGGACACGCCGGGCAGCTTCATCCATGGGGATCCGCTGGCCGCAGTCGAGGCAGGATGCCACGCGGGTAGTGCCATGCAGCTCGATCACCATCTCGTCCGGCAGGCCGGACTCCTGGTGGAGGCCGTCAATATTCTGCGTGATCATCCCCAGGAGCCTGCCCTGGCGGTGGAGTTTGGCAAAGGCGGCGTGGCCCTGGTTGGGTTTAGCATCGCGCATCTCCGGCCAGGATTCCACCTTCTGCCGCCAGTATTCAACCCGGTCTTCATGGTTATTGATAAATTCCTGGAAATAGACGGTGCGGTTCGCCGACCAGACCCCGCCGGGGCTGCGAAAGTCAGGCACGCCGCTCTCGGTGGAGATGCCTGCGCCGCTAAAGCCGACAATCCGGCTGGCAGCGGCAATCATGGTTTTAGCTTCATGAAAATCCATAAGTTACTCCGGGATCCATGTTTGATTAAATTTTAATCAACTTACAGTAGAGTAAGGCCTGCCTGTAAAAATGCAAGCAAATCCGCTTGAATATCACCCTAATCCTTACAAGCAACATTACAGAATCGAGTTGACAATACTGCCACGCCGGATTAGATTCTCTAACCAAGCTTATAACTTAGTTATTAATCAGGATAAATCTTAAACAGATCGAAAGGGATTTCTATGGCGAAGAAGGCAGTGGTAATACTTGCTCCGGGCTTTGAGGGGATCGAGGCGATTACCGTCATTGAGGTGTTGCGCCGTAGCGGGGTGGAGGTAGTAACTGCCGGGATAGGTAGCGGTACAGTCAAGTGCTCCTCCGGGGTGCCGGTTGTCGCCGATGCCAGGATCGAGGAGATCACCGATACTCCGGACGCAGTTGTTCTGCCTGGTGGCGTTCCCGGGGCGGAAAACCTTGGCAATACTGAAGCGGCTAAAAAACTGGCTGAAAAGGTCGCCGCCGCCGGCGGCATCTGCGCCGCCATCTGTGCTTCGCCCGCCCTGGCCCTGGGTAAATGGGGACTGCTGGAAGGCAAAAAAGCGGTTTGCTTCCCACTTTACCGGCATTTATTCCCTGATACGGTAACCCAGATCGAAGAGCAAGTAGTGGTTGATGGCAAGTTTATCACCAGCCTGGCTCCCTCAACCTCGCTCCCCTTTGCCCTTACCGTTGCCAGGGCCTTGACTGATGACGCGACAGTGCAACCTGTTGAGGACAGGCTGAAGGGGAATGTTTGAGATTTTAAGAAGGTATAGTATACAACTAAGAGGTTATCAGTAAATTTTAATTAAAGTATGATATTGCAGGGTAAAACCCGGAAAATTTGATAAAATGTACTATTAATCAACTCTGATGTGGATAAAAAACGGGTTGACAAGCACCGCAATAAAGATTAAATTCATTACTCGGTTAATTCAATTGGTTTCAAGATAGGTTTTGAAACTTCGTTCTTGAGGCATCCCGCAGGCGCTGGTTGCCTGGGTTTGTAAAGATTAGGAAAGGGGACTGCCATGGCGAAGAAGGCTGTTGTGGTGCTTGCTCCCGGATTCGAAGATATAGAAGCCATCACCATCATCGATGTGTTGCGCCGCGCCGGTGTGGAGGTGAAGGTGGCTTCAGTTGGCAACACCACTGTCGAGAGCGCCCACGGGGTGCCGGTAACAGCGGACCTCAAGATTGACGCGATTAAGGATACTCCTGACGCGATTATTTTACCGGGCGGCCTGCCGGGTTCGGAAAACCTTGGTAAGTCGAAGGAAACCAAGAAACTGGCAGAAGCAGTAGCTGCTGCCGGTGGCCTCTGCGCTGCGATCTGCGCTGCGCCCGCCCTGACCCTGGGCCAATGGGGGTTGCTCGACGGCAAGACCGCGACCTGTTACCCGTCTTTTGAGAAGCAATTCCCGGTTTCGGTAGAACATTCGGAAGACCGCGTAGTGGTTGACGGCAAGGTTGTAACCAGCCGGGGTCCCGGTACTGCCCTTGAATTTGCCCTCACCCTTGTAGAAATCCTGGTTGACAGCAAGACTGCTGGCGAGCTCCAGCAGGGGATGCTGGCAAGGGCCTGATTCTCCACGCAAAATTCCGCAGGTTCGGAAGATCTTATCCAGGCCTGTAAAACCTCAAATTTCCCCCCTGAAAAGGTGAAAGATAGAGAGTTATCGCGGCAATACTATTAGGAATTTCGGAATCTGAGAGGCAGGTTACAGAGGAACTGCAATAAATAAAGTGTTGCGCTTTTGTAACTTGCTGTTATTATAGCTGTTGTATCTTGGCTGATTAAAGGTGTGAGAGATGAAATCTAAACCCAAGAAGACTCAAAAGCAACCAAAGAAACCAGCTTCAAAGGCAGAAGTCTCTGAAAATAAAGAGGTTGCCAAAAAGAAGAAGAATCGAGACTTTAAGATTAATATTTACCGCGCCTGGTGTAAGAATTGTGGCATTTGCACCGCGTTTTGCCCCACCAAGGCCATTGTCAGCGATGAAACCGGCCGGCCTGAAATAGCAGATGCGAGCAAATGCATTGGCTGCTTCCAGTGCTTCCAGCGTTGCCCTGATTTCTGTATTGCAGTATTTGAAGTTGAGGATAAAGACAAGGATAAAGAAGAATAAAAGTAAATTTATAATATAGTCCGTTAGTTTAATCCTAAAAATCATTAAAATCTTAAACTATCGAGGTATGCGGAAGATGACTAAATCAAACTCAGAGAGAGAAGAAGTTTTACTGGGCAATGACGCAGTTGCCTTTGGCGCGCTTGCTGCCGGGGTGGATTTCTTTGCCGGTTATCCCATTACCCCGTCGAGCGAGATCGCGGAGTTATTATCCCGGGAAATGCCCAAGAGGCGCGGCAAGTTCATCCAGATGGAGGATGAGATCGCCAGCCTTGGCGCGGTAATCGGCGCCTCCCTGGCGGGGGCGAAGGCAATGACCGCCACCAGCGGCCCGGGCTTTTCTCTGATGCAGGAGCATATCGGTTTCGCTGCGATTGCCGAGGTTCCCTGTGTTATTATCAATGTTATGCGAGGCGGCCCGAGCACAGGGCTGCCTACTGAATCGTCACAGGCGGATATCATGCAGGCAAAGTATGGCTCGCATGGCGATTATCCCAGCATTGCCCTGATGCCGGACTCCGTGTTAGAGTCCTATCTCTTCACGGTCAAGGCCTTCAACCTTTCCGAGAAATACCGCACCCCGGTCTTTGTCCTTACTGACGAGATTCTCGGCCATATGCGCGAGAATGTAATTCTCCCGCCCGTGGAAGAGCTTGAGATTATTAACCGCCAGGAGCCGACCGTACCGGCGGAGTGGTATCATCCCTTTGAACAAACCACTACCGGGATCGCGCCGATGGCTTCCTTTGGCCATGGTTACCGCTTCCATGTAACCGGTTTGACACACGACATCAACGGCTTCCCCACCTCCATTCCAGCAGAGATTGATGCCTTGATGAACAAGTTGAAGAACAAGGTGCTCTATAACACCAAGGATCTCACCATGGTCGAGGAGTACCAGATGGAGGACGCGGAGGTTTGTATCCTGGCCGTGGGTTCGGTGGGGCGTTCCGCCCGCCGTGCGGTGAAGATCCTGCGCCACCAGGGCATCAAGGCCGGGATGCTGCGCCCGCAGATAATCTGGCCCTTCCCGAAACAGCCGGTAGAGAAGATGCTGAAACAGGTTGAGTATGTCCTGGTGCCGGAAATGAATGTCGGCCAGGTTCGCAAGGAAGTCGAGCGGCTGGCAGACGGCCGGGACAGGATAGAGGGATTGAATGTCATGAATTCAGTGATGATCACCGCTGAAGATATCGTGAAGAAGATTCTCAACGCCGAAGTCCCGGTGGATTAACAGCAGGAGAAAATTAATGACAACCCCAGTTCAAATGATGGCTCAGCATCCTGCCTTGCACGAATGGCTGCGCGCCAAGAAGAGTTTTCCCCACCTGTGGTGCCCCGGCTGTGGCATTGGAACCATCATGGGCGCGGCTACGCGCGCACTCACCAGCATGCAATACAGCAAAGACGAGGTGGTGGTAATCTCGGGGATCGGTTGCACCGGCAGAATCCCCGCGTATCTTGACTGCAACACCCTGCACACCACGCATGGCCGGGCGCTGACCTTTGCCACCGGCGTTAAATTCAGCAGGCCGAAGCTCAAGGTACTGGTGTTCATGGGTGACGGGGATGGCCTGGCGATAGGTGGCAACCATTTTATCCATACCTGTCGCCGCAACATCGATATTACCGCCGTGATTGTGAATAACTATATCTACGGCATGACCGGCGGGCAGGCTTCCCCCACTCTCCCGGAGGGGATGAAGGCTTCCACCGCGCCTTACGGCAGCATGGAGCCCCCGTTTGATGCTTGCAACCTTGCGATCGCCGCCGGCGCGACCTTTGTCGCCCGCAGCACGGTCTACCACATGAAGGAAATGGAAAAACTAATCCAGAAGGGTATGGAGCACAAGGGTTTCTCCGTAATCGAGATTGTCGCCCAATGCCCAACCTCCTTCGGCCGCATGAACAAACTGGGTAATCCCATCGATATGCTCGAGTATCAGAAAACGCATGCGATTAAATATTATCCCGGCATGGATATAGAAGCAGCCAAGGCCGAGGGTAAGGACATCATTACCGGGGTGCTCAAAGATGAAAACACCAAGATGGAGTACTGCGAAAAGTATGATGAATTAATTATAAAAAAAGCATTGGCAAGTGAGAAAGAAAAGACTAAATGACTAAAGAATCTAATCCCATAGACCTCGACATTGTTGAAACCATTGCCGTGCGCATGAGCGGAACCGGCGGGCAGGGCTTGATCCTGGCCGGGCGCTTATTAGCTGAATCCGCGGTCCATGACGGCATGGATATCTTGCTGACCAACTCCTATGGCCCGGAAGCCCGCGGCGGTGCCAGCCGTTCGGAAGTGGTGATCGGTAAGGGCCGGATTGATCTCTTGCATTCACCCAAGGTGGATGTGCTCGTAACCCTCAGCCAGAAGTCCTGTAATTCCTACTTTAATGATCTCAAGGACCGGGGCCTGCTGATTACGGATTCCACCAATGTCGGGGTTATCCCCACCTCCCGTGCGATTGAGGTACCGATGACCCAACTGGCTTTAAAGGAACTCGGTAACCGGATGGTTACCAATGTCATCTCCCTCGGAGTCTTATGCGCGGTCTCCCAGGTCATCACGGTTGACGCCCTGCGCGCCGCGGTCGAAGCCCGGGCACCCAAGCCCTACCTGGACCTCAATATGAAGGCGATTGATCTGGGCGTAGCCGAAGGCCAGAAAGCGCTGGCCAAGGTAGCCAAGATTATGGATGCCAGTATTTTTGATTATAGCTCGATCCGCGAAGGCAAAGCCCCGGCCCGGCTCAGGACCAGAAAGATCTCGCAGCGAATTAAAAGATAAATTTTCTTAATCCCGTAAGCCATAGACTAAAACCCATGAAAATTCACGAATACCAGGCGAAACGCATTTTCCAGGAATACGGCATCCCAGTTTCCACTGGAATGGTCGCTGAAACCGCGATGGCAGCCCTGGCTGCTGCCAAGGAGATCGGCTTCCCCGTAGTCCTCAAAGCGCAGGTGCATACCGGCGGCCGGGGCAAGGCCGGCGGGATCAAGCTGGTTAAGATGGAAGCGGAAGCGGAAACAACCGCTCGCGACATCCTCAACCTCACCATCAAGGACCTCCCGGTCAGAAAGCTTCTCATTGCCCCGGCGGTGGAGATCAAGACTGAGGTTTACCTGAGCTTGCTGATTGACCGGGGCGCTTCAGTTGCGGTTTTTATCGGTTGCGCCGAGGGCGGGGTGGAGATTGAACAAACCGCCAAGACCAACCCGGAAAAGATTCTCCGGCTGGAAGTCAAGGCCGCAGGGCTTGCCAGTCTCACCCCGGAACAGTGCCTGCCTTTGGCTGGGAAATTATTTGCCGATCCCGGCCAGGCGAATGCCACCGCGGAAATTATGGCTAAGATGGGGCAGATGTTCATGGAGCGGGATTGCGCGCTCGTAGAGATCAATCCCCTGATTGTGGATAACGACGGGATCGTGAGCGCCCTCGATGCCAAAGTATTGCTGGATGATAACGCGCTCTTCCGCCAAGAACAGAATAAGTCCCTGCGGGATCTGGATTCCGAGGATCTTGTCGAACTGGATGCCAAGGCCGCGGGCCTCAGCTTTATCCGCCTGGACGGCGAAATCGGCTGCATGGTGAACGGCGCCGGGCTGGCCATGGCGACCATGGATATTATCAAGCATTTCGGCGGCGAGCCGGCTAATTTCCTGGATGTGGGCGGCAGCTCCAACCCGGACAAGGTGGTGACCGCCTTCAAGATGATTTTAAAGGATCAGAAGGTCAAGGTTATCCTGATCAATATCTTCGGTGGGATTACTCGGTGCGATGATATTGCCAATGGCATTCTCGCCGCGATGAAACAGTTCAAAGTAACGGTACCGATCGTGATCCGCCTGGTCGGGACCAATGAAAAGGAAGGGCGCGCACTCCTCGCCGGCACCGAGATGGTGGTGGCCGAAACCCTCGAGGAAGGCGCGCGCCGGGCGGTGGAGATGAGCCAGGGCCGATGAGTATTTTAGCTGATAAACATACCAAGGTAATTGTCCAGGGCATCACCGGCAGGGATGGCTCCTTCCACACCGGCAAAATGATTGCGTATGGCACCCAGGTGGTCGGCGGCGTCACCCCCGGCAAGGGCGGCCAGGAGGTCCACGGCGCACCGGTCTTCAACACGGTCGCGGAAGCGGTTAAGGAAACCGGCGCCAAGACCTCGGTGATCTATGTCCCAGCGAAATTCGCGCGCGACGCCATGCTGGAAGCGGCGGAGTCCCCCCTTGAACTGGTGGTCTGTATCACTGAAGGATTACCCACCCTGGACGCGCTCGTGGCATTCGAGGCTTTGCAGAAGCAAGGCATCCGGTTGATCGGCCCGAACTGCCCAGGGTTGATTACCCCCGGAGCGTGCAAACTCGGCATTATGCCGGGAGAGATCCACATGCCCGGTAGGATCGGGGTAATCTCCCGCAGCGGCACCCTGACCTATGAGATTGTCAGTGTCCTAACCAAGGCCGGCATGGGGCAGTCCACCTGTATCGGCATTGGCGGCGACCCGGTGATTGGCAGCCGTTTCTTGGATTTGCTCCCGCTCTTCGAGGCAGACCCCGGTACCGACGCAATTGTGATTGTAGGTGAAATCGGCGGCCAGGATGAAGTAGTGGCAGCGAAGTACTGCCAGGAGAAGATGCAGAAGAAGGTCGTGGCCTTCATGGCTGGTCTTACCGCGCCTCCGGGACGGCGCATGGGTCATGCGGGCGCGCTCGTGGGCGGTGAGGATGAAACCGCGGCAGCGAAGATTGAGAAACTCGAGGCCGCCGGGATCCCGGTCGCGCAGGTGATTTCGGAAGTGCCGGCACTCTTAAGCAAGTAAAAAAGCTTTCCCTTAGAACCTAACCTTATCCCCGTTTCCTTAGTTTTCGCGGTACCACCCATCCGGAAGATTCATTCCCCGACAAATAAAAAATGGAATCTCGTTCTGTTTCGCCAACTTTTGCAGTTGCTCAATAGTTTTCATTTCGGTTTCTTCGTATGCCGCGGGATTGGTTACTACTAACCAGATGCCATTTTTACGGGAAGATTCATCTATTTTTAACACACGGCTGATGACGTTTTTCGCGGAGGGGTAGATTTCGGAACCTGTTTCTTGTCTCAAAATAAAACCACCGCGAACTTCTCCATCTGAAGGTTTCCCCAGACCTGGCATGAAATGTAAGGAGATTCCCATGGCACGCTCCGGGAAGTGTTTTGGTTTGGGCATTTCTTCTGCAAGTTCTTCGACAAACAAGGGATCAACATTCCCGTTCGTCTTTTGAGCGTGGTCAACATACCACCAGGCCAGTTCGTACTGTTCCAGATAAGCATGATAAAGCGCGATATTAAAACAAATGTCAGGATTGCGGGGATCGAGTTCATATGAAACCTTAAAAGCCGCAATGGCCTTTTCTGGCTGTTCCAGATGAAGGTAACACAGCCCCAGGTTCATGTGGTTGTTCGGAAACTCAGGTTCAAATTTGATAGCTTGCTGGTATTCTTTAATGGCCAAAGCTAATTCGCCCTGCTGGCTATAAACCAGTCCCTTGAGAAAATATGCGCGGCCATATTGTGGGTTAATTTCAATAGCCTTATCGAACAACGCCATTGCTTTTGCTGATTCATTGTTTTCCAGCAGTTGATAGCCTTGTCGGCAAAGTCTTTCAGCTTCGGGCATTTCTGCTTCCGCCGCAAAGAGGGGAACGCAGAGCAGAAAGAGCACGGCCAGCAGACAGAATCCCTTAGTCATTTTTTTATCCTTTAAAAAAGTGAGCATGAAGTTATTTGGTTTGAATGCCGCTGGTGACGACCTGCAGTCTTTCCACCGCTTCGGTGCGGCCGAAGCCGACCAGGATATCCCCGGTTTCAATCAAGGTGCTGGCGGGAGGATTGTAGAGGGGATCGGTAGTACCCTTTTTAACAATCGCGACAATCTGGACGGAGTATTTTTCAGGCAAGGCAAGGTCGGAGAGCTTTTGCCCGGCGAAGCCGCTCTCCTCCAGGATTGGCAGCTCGAGGATCTGGAGATCGCTCTCCCGATCATGCAGCATCTTGTCGAGGAAGTTGGTCGCGTGCGGCCGGATCAACTCGGAAACCAAGCGCATCCCGCCAATATAGCTGGGGGAGACGACACAGTTGGCGCCGGCGGCAAAGAGCTTGTTGGTGGTATGGAAGATGTCGGTACTGCTGGTGACAATCCGGATGGCGGGGTTGAGCTGCTTCGCCGTGAAGGTAATAAAGAGGTTGTCCTTGCTGCTGGGAAGCAGCGGGAAAATGCCATAAGCCTCCTGGATGTTCGCCTGCAGCAGCACGGTGTCCTCGGTGGGATCGCCGACAATATAGTGCAGATTGCTGAGTTGCACCTCCATTTTTTCCAGTTCACCCCCATTCTGATCGATCACTACGAAGTCGTGGGTAAAGATAAACTTGGCGGTAATGCGGCTGCTGTCGGTGTCGAGCTTGTGCTGGTCAAGGACCTCGATAATCGGGATGGCCGGGCCATTCAGGCCACAGATAATAATATGCCGGGAGAGATCCGAAAAGTCTGCATGCGTGCTCATGCTTGGGCCATCCTTCTAAGCTGTTGGATTTGCACCATGTCCCCCATGGCAATCAGGGCGTCACCAACTTCAATTACGGTATCGGCTTTGGGGGAGAAGATAAAGGAATTGGTTTCACCTTTAAACAAGGCGATTACCACCAAGCCGGTCATCTGGCCGATCTTTGCGTCGCGTAAGGTAAGCCCGCTAAAGGGCGAACCGGTCGGGATGGGCGCCTCTTCCACCCGCATCACTGCCCGCTTGTCAAAGACCATCCGGTCGAGGAAGCTCCTGATCTTGGGGCGGAACATCTCGGAGAGCATCCGCCGGCCGCTCAGGAAGTCCGGGCAGATAACCACATCGGCGCCCGCCTGTTTCAGTTTAAACCCGGTAGTCTCCCCATGCTCGACCGACGCGGCGATGCGGAAATCTTTTTTATGCTCGCGGCGGTAGAGGTTTAAGCTGACCACCATGAAGAGGTTTTCCTTTTCGTCCGGCAGGGAGAGGATTATCCCGGCGCAACGGGCCAGGCCCGCGGCCTCGAGGTTATCATCATGGGTGGCGTCCCCGCGGACATAATGCAGGTTATCATATAACTTGATAAGTTCCCACAGCCGGTCCTTGGAAATTTCCAGCATTACGAAATCCCGGCCCGTCTTTGCCAGTTCCTCGGCAGCATAGGCGCCGGTCTCACCACAGCCGCAGATAATATAATGGTGGTTCAGCTTGTTGATCCGTGTCTGCATGCGTTTCTCACGGCGCTGGATTGCCATTTCGCCGGAGATGATATACTCGGTAACAATGCCAATGGAATAAAAAAAGGTGCTGAGACCCAAGATGGCCAAGAAGACGGTAAAACCCATGACAAGATAAGGATTTCCATCCGCCGGCATGTTATCAATGGGATTAATATCGCCGTAGCCGATGGTGGCGAGGGTTATTACGGTCAGGTAGAAGGTGTGCATCAGGGAGAGGTCATCAAGGAGGAAATAAAATCCGAAGGTTCCAATTGCAACCACGCCGAGGATAACTAAAAGCGCGCGGTAGATCCGTTGTCGGAAGAATGATAACATGCAATAAACCTTCCCCGTGATGGTAGAGAATAATCCCCGATTACCAAGATTACTAATGATTTTAATAGTATGAACCGATAATTGCGATGCAATAGCAAAAAAGCAAAGTTATGACAACCTCAAACCTGACAATAAGATATATAGAGAATAAGATTGGGTAAAGGCTTGCAACGAAAGTGCCGTTATATATCCTATGATATATCACAGACTGTATGCAATTTGGCGGCTGACTCATTTCCTTTAAAGGAGAAAGGCGAATGCCGGAAGAGAATACCAAGGACAGACAGGTTTTTTCAGTTGAAAACTCATTAGATCTTGTTGCCGGCGATAAAGAGTTGTTGCAAGAGGTGATAGAGGATTATATCAAGGACCTGCCAGCCAAATTGCAGGAATTGCAAAACGCAATATCTGAAGGTAATTTGAAACAAGTTGAACTGATTTCCCACTCCATCAAGGGCACCGGTGTAACTCTGGGGGCTGCAATCCTCAGCGAAGCCGCCCGGAAGGTTGAAGACGCCTGCATGGCAGGGAGAACTGCAGAGATCCCCGCGCTCTTTAAAGCTATCCCACCCGCGTTTGAGGAGTATAACCAGGCGGTTGTTGATTTCGACTGGAACAGTCTACCCTGAACGTAGATACTTAAGGAATTTTACCCTCGCCCTGAGTTAATTTAATCATTCAGCTTTTTGATTTATGCGCCAGGTTTTGCCTGGCGTGATCCACTCCGCCATCCTTTTTAACAGCCCTTAACTCCACCATACACTAAGTCAAACCTTGAATAACTGAGATGCAATTCAAAGAGCATTTTGCCAAATTTGGAGATTCAGAGCCTGGGGAGAAAACCAGAGAGGAAAAAAAACAACTTTTTTCGGAAAAAAAGCTAAAGTTCTCCATCACAACATACAGGGGCGCTAACAGCATACATCACAATATCTTGTGGTTCTCCTATGTTATTTCTCAGTAATAACTTAAAACAGATGAAAAAGAAGAAAAAATATTCTTGAGATAAGCTGGGGATAGTATATAGTTGCTAGCTGTAGTGCATAGTAGTGGAGATAAGCATGCAGTAGTAAAAAACCATCCTTGATAAAATTTTTTGATCAAAGGTGAAAAAATGCCAGAGCCGGTTGACCAGCCTTTCTTCTACGGATGCAATACCCACCGTATTAATGCCAAGGGGCAGGTAGCGGTTCCGGCTCGGCTGCGCTCAGTTCTTTCCAGTGAAGCGCTCGCCCAGGGTTTTGTCCTCCTGAGGGGGGAGGAGACCTGCATCTACTGTTATACCCACGCACAATTCAGAAAAATTGTTGAACAGGTTATGAGTGAAGATGAAACGCGGACTGATGCCGCGTTTTTACGTGACTTCTTCGAGCAGGTCTATGCCGTGGACGCGGATGCCCAGGGGCGGATAGTGATCCCGGGAGAACTTCGGCGCGAAGCCGGAATCTCCAGCACGGAAGTGGTCTTCATCGGCCATAATGATCGGGTCGAAATCTGGGATGCTTCCCTGCGCAAGAAACTCCGCAAGCAGAGCAAACCGGAATATGATGAAAAACGCGCGCGCCTGGCGCGACGGATCTTTGGAGCCTAATGGGAAAGATTAATTTTTGAGTACTACCGGGTACGGAAAGGGGAGAACATGGGGGGGAGCACTACAGCGGGAGCGGTTACACCACGTTTGACCGGCAGGGTTTTGAGTTGTCTGGAAACAGCCAGGGGGGTGGCAAAGGAGGACTTGAAGGAACTGCACCAGAGATTACAGCGCTTGCATGCTCTCGGGGGAGAGTTCTGCGCTGTAGGTATTTCGGAGGAAATCATGATCTCTGCGTAAGCTACGAGAGGGGGGGGAAAGAAATTGCGCTCATTTACACACAACCAACCGGAAATTTTGGCACGAGTAATGCAGGCGCTCAACAAATCGGAAAAGCGGCCACTAAAAGTTGCAGAGATCTCCGAGCTTTTACCGGATTTAGCAGTCTTACAGAAGCGTCTCCAGAACCTGCCCAAAATTTCTGCCAGCATTGCTGGCGTTGAATTGAGCCCACACTTAACAAAACTTCTGAAGATGTCTGATTGCAGAGGGGCATTGGGCAAACCTAAGCAGAAGTTAGCGGTAGGACATTCATAAGAGCGAGAAAAAAACGTGGAGAAGAACGGTAAGAATCCGAGGGGGGGGGAACATGTCCCCGTTCTTCTCCACGAGACTCTCCAGTTACTAGCCCCCAAGGCCGGACAAACAATCGTCGACGCCACCATCGGCCTTGGGGGCCATTCCTCAGCCATCCTTGAAAAAATTTCTCCCGGCGGGCTTCTGATTGGGCTCGACCGGGATGCCACTGCCATCCAGAAGGCGATGGAAATCCTGGCCGGGGTTACCCCGGTATCCGCTGAATACCGCCTGTTTCACGCCCACTTCTCCAGTATCAAAGAAGTTTTGCAGGAATGCGGGGTCGAATGTGTGGATGGCGTCCTGCTGGACATTGGCGTCTCCTCGATGCAGATTGATAATCCAGAGCGAGGGTTTTCATTTATGGCGGAGGGGCCGCTGGATATGCGCATGTCGCCGGAGAACGGCAGCCTGAGCGCGGCACAAATTGTGGCAAACCTGTCGGAGAAGGATCTGGCCGACTTAATCTATAAATACGGAGAAGAGCGCTTTTCGAGAAGGATTGCCAAAAGCCTTGTAGAGGCAAGGCGGGAAAAGACGATAAGAACTACTACGGAATTGGCGGAGATTGTCCGCCGCAGTGTGCGCGGATCCAGCCCCATTGACAAGGCCACGAGGACCTTTCAGGCGTTGCGGATCGCGGTCAATGACGAACTGGGAGAGTTGGAGCAGGCCTTGGGGATTATTCCCGGGCTGCTCGCGCCCGGAGGCCGGCTGGCGGTGATCACCTTTCACTCGCTGGAGGACAGATTGGTTAAAAAAAGTTTTCGTGAATGGAATCACCCGGGAGAGTATAAGATACTGGTAAAGAAACCTGT
Organism: Planctomycetota bacterium; assembly: GCA_016927125.1. Taxonomy (GTDB): domain Bacteria; phylum Planctomycetota; class SZUA-567; order SZUA-567; family JAFGNG01; genus JAFGNG01. The sequence goes on from JAFGNG010000029.1 coordinate 13,362, forward strand.
AACCGCTTCCGCAGAAGAAAAACGCGTAAATCCCCGCAGCCGCAGCGCCAAGCTGAGGGTGCTGGAGCGTTGCCAAGCTTAAGGAACCTCATTATGCGTGTGCAGACCTTTGTCCTCTTTGTCATCCTTTTAAGCATCCTGATGCTGCTGGCGGTCCACCAAGAGGTGGAACGCAACCGCTCGGGATACCAGGCCGGCAAACTGCTCGCCGAGAGGGAGGAGCTACGGATAACCTTGGCGAAAGCATCCGCGCGGCAGGCCGAGCTGCTTGGCCCCGAGAGACTGGCGCAGCTAAACTATAAACTGGCATTGGGGCTGAGGCCGTTGCCTCCGGTAATGCTTTCACAACCAGGGAGGTAATCCGCATGTCAGAATACTCGCTGCCAGCCAGCCAGGATGAAGCCACCCCGCTAAAAGCAACTCCCCAGGCGTTTCTTTGCCTGGCCTTGCTCTTAGGCTTTTTCGGGATTATTGCCGGGCGGCTGGTCTTCCTCCAGGTCATTGACGCCGGTGATTCCACTGCTATTGCCGAGAAACACATGGCCAGCAGTTTTTCCCTGCCGGAGCACCGGGGTGCAATTCTCGACCGGCGCGGGCGCGACCTGGCGGTTTCGGTCAGGCATTACGGCTGCGCTATTGACCCGGAAGCGGTAGAGGATATTGATGTAACCCTCAGTGCGCTCGACGGAGCGCTGTTACTTAAACCGGAAGAAAAGACCGCATTTTTTGATTATCTTACCCGTCGGCGCCTGCAGGACAAGACCGTACGCTTTGCCTGGGTGCGCCGGGACCTGACCGAGGTGGAGGTCAAATCCATCCAGGAAATGAATTTGCAGGGCGTCATCCTCTCCCCGGGCTGGGAACGCACTTACCCGCAGGGGGAACTGGCTTGCCATGTGATTGGCTTTACCAGCCGCGACGGCCAGGGGTTGGAAGGCGCCGAGCTGATTAGCGACGAATATTTGCAAAGCAAATCCGGCAAGATTGCAATCAGCCGCGATGCCCGCCGCTGCCCCTTTATCCTCGATGATGAAATTATCCTGGAAAACCAGAAGGGGATGAATGTCCAGCTCACCATTGACGCGACCATCCAGGAATTTGTCGAGGATGAATTGCGCATAGTAATGGCCAAGTACAAGGCAGAAAGCGCCACCGCACTCGTGATGGATCCCTATACCGGCGAGGTGCTCGCCCTGGCCAATACTCCAGGGTATAATCTTAATCTTGCCAAAGAGGCGGAACAGAGCCTCCGTTTTAATAACGCGATTTCGGCGATCTATGAACCGGGTAGCGTCTTTAAACCGTTTGTGCTGGCTGCTGCCATTGACGCGGGAGTGATCACCCCGGAGACAAAAATTGATTGCGAAAACGGGGAATGGAACCTGGGCTTCCGAGTGCTGCATGATGTCCATCCGTATGGCTGGTTGACCGCCGCGGAGGTAGTGATCAAGAGTTCCAACACGGGGATTGCGAAGATCGGAGGCAAACTCGGCAGTAAAGGCCTGTATAATTCCCTGGCAAGTTATGGTTTTGGAGAAAAGACCGGGATTGAACTGACTGGCGAGCTGCCCGGGCTTTTACGCCCGCTGGAAAGATGGAACCCCAAGTTTTCCATTACCTCCATCCCGATGGGCCAGGAGATCGGGGTAACCAGCTTGCAGCTTTTGACTTCCTTTTCCTCCCTCATTAACGGCGGGGTATTGTTGCAGCCAAAGCTGGTGAGTAACTTGCAGGATCATGAGGGCGAGGTGTTATACCAGACCGAATCCTTGCCGGTGCGCCGGGTAATCAGCGAAGAGACTTCGGTAGTGATGCGCGAAATCCTCGGGCGGGTGGTAACCGAAGGCACCGGTCGGAACGCGAATTGCGAGGAATACTCCATTGGCGGCAAAACCGGCACCGCGCAGATTGCGGGGCAGGGCGGTTATCTCGAAGGCCAATACATGGCCACCTTCTGCGGGTTTGCCCCCGTGGAAGCGCCCCGCCTGGCAGTGCTGGTGTCGGTGAAGAAGCCTAGGGGCGAATACTACGGCGGACTGGTAAGCGCACCGTCAGTTAAGAGAATCTTGCGGGACGCGCTCCTCTATCTGAAAGTCCCCACGCGCAACCACGCCGAGAACCTGGCTTTGCGGAGGTAAGCTCCGCCATGCGGCTAGACCGAATTATCTCCGGAATAGAAGGCGCTGAAATCCACGGCGACGGCAAGACCGAGATCGCCTTGCTCTCTTGCGATTCCCGCCAGGTACAACCAGGGGCACTCTTTACCGCTTTACCCCCTGCGTCGGACGCAACCGGACCGGCCGCCCCGCGGGTCAATGGGGAAGATTTTATCCCGCAGGCAATCTCGCAGGGCGCAGCCGCAATTATGGCGGAGAAGATGGTTAGTGGCGGCAACCTGCCGGTGGTAATAGTCCCCGATGCCCGGGTTGCTATCTCCATGGCGGCGGAAGCTTTTTATGGTCACCCCTCAAAAAAACTGTGCTTGGTCGGTGTTACCGGCACCAATGGCAAGACCACCACAGTCAGTATGATCCAGCACATCCTGGCTTTCGCAGGGAACCGCTGCGGGATGCTTGGCACCACCCAGTGTGATGACGGCCTGCAGAGCAAGCCCTCGAAATTGACCACCCCCGGACCGGTGGAATTTTCAGAATACCTGGCAAGGATGGTCGCCCATGGGTGCACCCACGCGGTGGTGGAAGTATCGAGCCACGCGCTCTCCCAGTCGCGCACTGCCGGGACAAAATTCAGCGCGGCAGTCTTTACCAACCTTACCCGCGATCACTTGGATTACCACGGCGATATGGAACACTACGCGGATGCCAAGGCCAGGCTCTTTCAAAAGGTCAAGCCAGGGGTGCCGGTGGTTCTGAACGCGGATGATTCCTGGAGCGAAAGAATGGCGGAAGCCGCCAGTGGGGAGGTCTGCTATTATGGGATTGACCGGCAGGGGGAGTTAACCGCGATTATCAACAAAATGGATCTTGCCGGGACGGAAGTGGAGCTAAAACATGCTGAGAAAAGCATAAACTTACAAATCGGGCTCATTGGAAGGCATAATGTTTATAATCTCCTGGCCGCGGCCTTGACCTGTTTGAAGTTGGGAATCCCGCTCGACAGGGCAGCGGCGGCCCTGGTATCTTTCCCCGGCGTACCGGGAAGGCTTGAACGGATCCCGGTCCCGGAAGGGGGATATGTCTTTGTGGACTATGCCCATACCGATGACGCGCTACAGAAGATGCTGGAGATCTTGCGGCCCCTTACCGAGAAAAAACTGAGTGTCATCTTCGGATGCGGCGGTAACCGCGATCGGGGAAAACGCCCCCTGATGGCACGAATTGCCGAGGAAATGGCTGATCGGGTGATAATTACGAATGACAATCCCAGGCAGGAAGCACAGGAACAGATATTTAGCGATATTCGTGCTGGTTTTCAGAATCCCAATGCGGTAATCTTTGAGCCGGATCGAGCCCGGGCGATTACCGAGGCAGTCCGGAAGGTAGGCGCGGGCGATACCCTGCTCGTTGCTGGCAAGGGCCATGAGGATTACCAGATTTTAGGCACCGAGAGAATCCATTTGGATGACCGCGAGATAGTTAGAACTGCAATAGCAGTTAGCCCTTAAAAATAAATGGGAATTGTGTTATTATATCTGTCGGCTTAGCCTGGCAGCCAGGCTCCATTTGGATTTAGGTAGAGAGAGCGATTGATGCAGACTACCCTGGGACAATGTGCCGTTTGGGCGGAAGGAAAGCTGATCGGAGACGGGGATATAACCATAACCTCGGTCAGTGCCGACAGCCGCCTCTGCCAGCCGGGCTCCCTCTTTGTCGGGATCTCCGGACCTAACCACGACGGCAATAACTTTGTCAAGGCCGCGGGGAAGAGCGGCGCCAAGGCTGCCATGGTCAGGGAGGAAAAGTTTTTAGGCAAGCTGCCGGGGATTGTGGTCGAGGATGGGATTGCCGCCCTCGGACGGCTGGCACATAATTTCCGCAACACCCTTGAGATCCCCTGGGTTGGAATAACCGGCAGCAATGGCAAGACTACCACCCGTGAAATCCTTGCCTGCATCCTCCGTACCAACGGCCCGGTGGCGTGTTCAATCCGTAATTATAATAACAATATCGGGGTACCGCTATCGATTTTAGCCATGCCTGACAACGCCTGGGCCGGGGTGATTGAAATGGGAACCAGCGCCCCGGGAGAGATTGAAAACCTCGCCAGGATCCTCGAACCCACGGTCGGGATAGTGACTGCAATCGGGACTGCCCACCTTGAAAAACTTCTTTCACCCGAGGGGGTAGCAAAGGAGAAAGGCTCGCTCTTCTCATTGCTGCCCAGGGAAGGCGTCGCAATCTACCCTGCCCGAACACCTTATTCAGAGCTTCTAGCGGAGCGAGTCAAATGCAATCACCTCCTGTTTGCCTTGGAGGAGCCTTCGGATATCTTTGCTGAGGATATAGAATCTGTTGAAGAAGGGGTCAGATTCAAGGCCTGGGGGGTTAATTTCCAGATCCCTCTCCTGGGGCGTCATAATATCAGCAACGCCCTGGCGGCAATCGCGGCCGCGGACTGGCTCGGGATCAATGCTGAAAAGGCGGCAGAAGCCCTGCGCCAGTATGAAGTGGTTCCGGGCCGCTTGTTTGTGCAGAAGATCGGGCAGTTGCGGGTGATTGATGATACTTATAATGCTAATCCCGACTCCCTGGCGGCGGGGGTGCAGGTGCTCTGCAACCTGCCGGCCCAGCGGCATGTGGCAATTATCGGGGAGATGGCGGATCTCGGGGATTCCTCTGAGCGGCTGCACCGCCGTAGCGGCGCCAGGATGGCCCGGGCTGGGGTGGATTTGATTATCGCAGTGGGCAAGGAGACGGTGGAATTCTCCGAAGCGGCTGCGAGCGGCTCCGCCCGATGCCAGGTGCAGTATTTCCCGACCCTCGGCGCGTTTTTGCCGAAGCTATCCGAAATTCTTAACGCTGGCGACCTGGTATTGGTCAAGGGCTCACGTAGTGCTAAGATGGAGCGCGTGGTTTCATGTATCCAGCAGGTTTTCGGTAATAATTAAGACCTGGAATGATTGGAGATAGAAGATGCTGAAATTCCTGGCGCAGTTGGAAGGCTTCTATGGCCCCTTCAGGATGTTTGAGTCCATTACCTTCCGCAGCGCCTTGGCGCTCTTCCTGGCATTTGGCATTACCCTGCTGACCGGCAAGGCCTTTATCAAGGCCCTCTCCAACCTGGGGGTGCTGGAAAACGTGCAGAAACCGGATAGTGAGCGGCTTGAAGAATTGCATAAGAATAAGCAAAATACGCCTTCGATGGGTGGGATCATTATTGTGATTGCTATCCTGCTCGCAACCGTGCTCTGTGCGGATCCAGGCAATAACCATATTGTCCTGGCGATCTACACCCTTCTCAGTTTCGCCGGGCTGGGGTTTGTGGATGACTATGTCAAACTACGCGGGATCGGCAAGCATCGGGGCTTGAGCCGGATCGCCAAGCTGGTAATCCAAGTTATTCTGGCAGGCATGCTCTGGATGGCCTTGCGCGAGATGGGCGATAAGGAATTCCTTACCAAGCTGCTGGTGCCGGGCACCAAGATGAAGACCTTCCTGCCGGATCTCGGGGGATGGTACGTTGGCTTCTTTATTATAGTCGTAGTTGGTTGCTCGAACGCAGTCAACCTTACCGACGGGCTTGACGGCCTGGCCGCGGGTTCTACCGTCCTGGTGGCGTCAACCTTTACCATCCTGGCATATGTGGTCGGCCACAGCGAAATCAGCGAATTTTTGCGGATCCCGCATGTCAATTTCTCCGGTGAGCTGGCCGTCTTTTGCAGCGCCATGATCGGCGCAACCCTCGGCTTCCTCTGGTTTAACTCCCACCCGGCGCAGGTCTTCATGGGCGACACCGGCAGCCTGGCGCTTGGCGCGTCCATCGCCTTTGTCGCCCTGGCGATCAAGCAAGAGGCGGTACTGTTAGTTGCCGGGGGCATTTTTGTCTGGGAAGCGGCCTCGGTAATAATCCAAATGATTTCATACAAGTTCTTTGGCAAACGGGTCTTCCGTTGTTCTCCCTTCCACCATCACCTCGAATTTTCAGGCTGGAATGAAAACCACATTGTGGTCCGGCTCTGGTGCCTGGGCATCATCCTCTCCGTGCTGGCGCTGGCAACCTTAAAAATGCACTAAGGTAATTCACGGAAATAGCCGAAATAACATATAGGGTGTGGTATGGATAAGCCAAGCTGCTTGGCTTTCTTTTTGATGAAGGTTTATTCTGTGAACCAGAATAACAACACTCCTGCTACGACAACACTTTCGGCTGACCAGGCGGAGCTGAACGCCCTGCGGGGTTGGCTCATTATGGCCGCCTCGGCTTTGATTGGTTTGGGAGTGGTGCTGATATATTCCGCCAGCGCTATCCGCTCGGCGCAGGCCGGCTTCAGCACCTTCTATTATGTGGAAAAACAAGTTGTCTGGATTGCGATCAGCGTGGTAGTCATGCTGCTTTGCTCACGGATCGATTACCATTACCTGGAGAAACTGCGCTGGGGTTTCCTCCTGCTTGCCTTAGGTTTGCTGGCCGCGGTAATGATCCCGGGGATTGGCACAGTCACCAATGGGGCGAGGCGCTGGTTCCGCTTCGGTAGCATGAGCATCCAGCCCTCCGAGGCGGTTAAGATCCTGATGGTGGTTGTGACGGCCGCCTTCCTCAGCCGCATGGGCAAGAAGTTGACCAAGTCATTTTTCTCATTTATTATTGCCGCGTTGCTGCCGCTGTCCGCCGCCGCCATGATCGCAATCGAGCCGGACC
>JAFGNG010000030.1 GCA_016927125.1 Planctomycetota bacterium
CACGATGGCGGATGTGGAGGCCTGCGTGCGGGGCTTACAGGACGGCACCATCGATATGGTAGCTTCCGATCATGCCCCGCACAGTATTGAGGAGAAGGCGGTTGAGTTTGCCAATGCCGCTTTCGGGGCAATCGGGCTGGAAAGCACGGTCGGAGTGTTATTAACCCAACTGGTCAAACCCGGGAAGATTGATCTCCCCACTTTAATCACCCGCATGACCACCGCCCCCGCGAAGTTGCTGGGTATAGAGCGCGGGACGCTGCAGGTGGGAGCGGTTGCAGATATCACCCTGCTGGACACGGAAGCAAGCTGGACAATTGAGCCGGAGAAATTCGCTTCCAAGAGCAGTAATTGCCCCTTCGCGGGAATGGCATGTACTGGCCGGGCAGTGATGACAATAGTAGCTGGCAAGGTGGTTTATAAACTTTAAAAGCGTCCTGCCGGTTTCGGACGAAGTATCCTAAAGTATTTTTTGAAGAGGAGGAATTACCATGTCTAGGATAGTAAATAAGTATGGTGTTGGCAGGATCCTTTTACTCTCCCTGTTGCTTGCGGCAGTAGTTTTTACAGTGGCCGTTTTCGGGCGCAGCACAGTAACCGCTGCGGATTTTGAAACTTATACTTTGCAAACTGAAAACGCGGAGCTCCGGCAGATCCTGGATTACTTCGGCAAGGGTCCGGTGGATGTCTATGCCAGCATGGAGGATCTCTCCCTGAGCAAGCCAACCCTGACCAATGCCAAACCCATGCGGCCGGCAATTGTCTTTGGCAAACATTTTTTCCGTTTCCGCGATAATATTGGCGATATTGTCATGATCTCACCCAACCAGATAGCCGCAATTAGGGTAAGTTCGGCAAATGTGCCAGCGAATCAGTAACAAAGCAGACAATAACATTAACAACCGCGGTCTTTATTGGCAGTTAAAGACAATCGCAATGATTGTAAAAATTATCTCTTTCTTTGTCTTTACATGGCAAAGCGATAGAGAATTCGCATTAAAATTATCAACAAAAATTCTTGACTGAAGAGCGTATACCCATACGATTTCTGGTCACGGGCAGGCTATTATGGATAAGGAGTTAAGATGAACAATGTGGCTATTGGAAGGCGCGTTAGTCTTTTGCGTTCTAAGATAGGGATGTCGACTGAGCAACTAGCCGAGCGCATTGGCAAAAGCCCTTCTACCATCAGCCGCATTGAGAATGGTAAGCAGAAAGCAACCATTGAGTTGGTTACTCTTATTGCGAAAGTATTAAATACCCACCCGTTTTCTCTCTTAACCGACCGGTTTGATTCCAATATGCCGCAGATCTCCCCCAACGCACTTTCTATGCCGTTGGAGACAAAACGTGAGAATTGCCTTGGCCGCATGATTGAAGCGGCGCGCCTTCGCAGCCGCCTATCCTTGGCAGAGGCAGCGCGTGAGATCGGGGTAGCTGAAATTGAATTGCAGATGTACGAAGAAGGCAAGGCCATCCCTACCCAGGAAGCACTCGACTGCATCGCCACCCTCTACCCACTCGATATGGATACCCTCATGGGGATTGCATATATTGCAGCCAACTATCCCGGTCTGGAACGCCGGATTGGGATGATGGAAGGGTTACTATCTGTCTTCCATTGCTGCCTGCGCCAGAATCCCGAGGGAATTACTAATTATCAGTGGGCGGAGATCGCCAATGAGGTGGAAAGCGTAATTGGCCTTTTTGATCCTGAAATTAGAGGTGCGGAACGCCCGGCGGAATACTTTTCTATCGGCCATATCTCCGATCAATTACTTACGGCGCTGCAGGATCCCCAGTTCCATTCCCAAGTGGAAAAAATGGCGGAAGACTATGCCCGAACTCTGGAAAAACCCCGAGAGAGCCAACCAAGGCAACGTAATGACATATCAACCTAGCAACATCTTAAAACCGGCAAAGTCATTACCACCCTACCATACAATCATCAAGATTTATTTAAATAGCAATCTGAGGTTTGCTCCTTGCGTAATCTCCGATAAATCTTGACATTTATGCAATGTTCCATAGACTTTTTTTTATTATATGGAAGTTCAATTTTAAGGGGTAAACAATGGAAAAGTACCGCATCCTGGTGGTAGATGATGAACCGCAAATCCGTAAGATTCTAACCACCGTTCTCAAAAAGAATGAAGCCTACGAGGTTTTTGACGCGGAGGACGGCGATCAAGCCCTGGAATTCCTGAAAGAGCGTAATTTTGATTGGGATCTGGTCGTTACCGATATGCAGATGCCGAGGATGAACGGCTTTGAATTAATCACGGAATTGAACAAACAGACACCCAAAATCGCTACGCTGGTGCTGACCGCGCATAAAAGTGATGAAAACGTCGTAAAGTGCCTTGAGCAAGGCGCGTTTGATTATATTGAAAAACCCATTGCGGTTAAGGAATTTCTGAAAACCGTCCACATTGCCTTGGAACGCTACAAGAGATTCGCTGGGCAGGACGATGATCTCACTGTCAAGCAGGAGATCCCAGGCTGGATCGAGATTACTGCGCCCAGTGATTTCGAGTATGTTGAGCGGTTCCGCAAGTTCACTTCCATCCTTGGGGATACACCCTTAACCGAGGATGAAAAGAATGATATCCGCGTCGCCATTGATGAGTTGGGACAAAACGCGATCGAATGGGGTAATCGCAAGGAGCGGGAGAAACGCATTCATCTTTCATATTGTTTATTCGAGGACCGGATTGTTTTCAAGGTTGAAGATGAAGGTGAAGGCTTTGATGTCGAAAAACTCCGAGATCCCTCCAAGGATCCCTTTGCCCATATCGCTGCAAGGATGCAGGAAGGCAAGCGTGCCGGGGGATACGGGGTTCACATGACGAAAAAGCTCATGGATGATATTGTCTACAATGAAAAGGGCAATGTGGTTATTTTCACTAAACTCTTCGAAAAAGCCACGGGTATTACTAAAAAATGACGGATCAGATAACTGAAACCCTGCTGGTGGTGTATGATTCTCCTGCGATTCGAGAAACCCTCTGCCTGTTGGATAATTATCTGTGCTGTAATATCATCAATATTGACAATCCCGACGAGACTGTCCCTGTCATCAAGAGCGAAAATCCTGACATGGTTTTGCTCTGCGCGATGATTTCAAAGACCAGGGCTTATGAGGTCTGCTACGAAATCAAATATGACCATAATTTTCCGAACCTGCCGGTTGTGATTTTAGCCCTCCAGGATACTCCGGATACCCGCAGAATGGCGATCGAGGCTGGTGCCGACGGGATTTGGGAGATCTCAATCAGTAAGGACGACCTAGTCTTCAGATTGCGGTCGCTCTTGCAAGCCAAACGCTTGTTAAAGGGCAAGGAAAATTATGCAGAAATTACCCAGGAGAAGATTACCGAGGCCCTTTCGGAGCACTGCGAATTAATCCAGAATCTCTCCAACCGGTTAGAACAATGCGAACGCATGCTCCAGGATATTGCCAGTAACTTTCAGGACCATGACTCCAACCCCTGAATTAAAAAATCTTAAACCGGATAAAGTAAGCATCATCAGCAGATTTGCTCCAACAGGATCTTCACACCTATACCAATCAGCAGCAAGCCGCCCACAATTTCCAGTTTCTTCTCAAAGAGATGACCGAAATGGCTGCCAATATAGGCGCCGGTAAAGGACATGATGAAGGTAACCCCTCCGATCAGAAGGATTGGAGTGATCAGCGAAACCTGTAAGAGCGAGAGGGAGATGCCGACCGCAAAGGCGTCAATACTGGTGGCAATTGCCAGCATAAAGAGGACATAGAGGTTTAAGGGATTCCTGGGTTCCTGCTCTTCATTAAAATAAATCGCTTCGTAGATTAGCTTTCCTCCCACAAAGACCAGCAAGGCGAAGGCAACCCAATGGTCGCAGGTGCTTACCCATCCTGCGGTTGCTCGCCCCAGTTGCCAGCCGAGCAAGGGCATTATGGCCTGGAAGAACCCAAAAAAGCCTGCAATCAGCATGGCGTGATGCAGCCTCAAGACCTTGATGGTTAAGCCGCTGGTAATTGAGACGGCAAAGGCGTCCATGGCGAGGCCGACTGAGATTATAAAAAGTGAGGTATATGACATCGTTTACCAACCTATTTATCTAAATGGAATTCTGATGCTTGAATTATATCCACATACAGCTTAAAGAATAAAATTAAACTTTAAAAAAGCATAAAATAGATCCGGATGTACCCTTATACAAGCAGATTTTTAAATTATTAAACAATTTCTTGATATAAATATCAGTAACCCGGCTCAAATATTATAACCCAATAGTATATATAGAGATAAACTGAATGCCATTAAACCATTGCCGTCAAACCCCTTGACTTTGCACTCCGGCCAAGATAAACTTCGCAAGAGGATATTTCAAGCCGGGCATCATGGCCAGGCGGCTTTTTTTAACCTGTTTTTTTATCCGCGTAAATGTAAAAACACCAGTTATGATTTTCAGCACCACGCAGTGAGTAAAGAGATTATCGTTTCATGAAAAACATTTTTCATATTGAAGGCGGGATTCCTCTGCATGGCAATATTGCCGCCTCGGGGAACAAGAATGCCGCTTTGCCGCTGATTGCCCTCTCCATTATGCTTGACGGCCCTCTCTCTCTCACCAATCTTCCCAGGATTGGCGATGTTAACATCATGCTGACCATGCTGGAAGAAATGGGAGCTACAGTTAAGTTTGAGAGCAAGAATGCTGTTACCCTGAATGCGGCTGGGATCTCTCCCCCGGAGATTGACAGCGAACTTTCAGGCCAGTTGCGCGGCTCGGTATTGCTGGCTGCCCCGATGCTGGCGAGATTTGGCAAGGTGGAGATGCCCTTTCCCGGTGGTGATCGCATTGGCCGCCGTCGTCTGGATACGCACCTGCTGGCTCTCAAGGCAATGGGGGCAAGCATTGAGACTACTTCCGAAGGGTATGCAGTTACCTGCCAGGGACGCTTGCGGGGCGCGGATATTCTCCTCGACGAAGCTTCGGTTACCGCTACCGAGAATACGGTGATGGCCGCGGCCCTGGCGGAAGGCCAGACCACAATTTACAACGCCGCCTGCGAGCCGCATGTGCAGGATCTCTGCCGGACACTGGTGGCCGCCGGAGCCGTAATTGACGGCATTGGCACCAACCGGCTGGTGGTTAACGGGGTCAGGTCTCTCGGAGGGGCAGAGATCGACATCAGCGCCGACATGATCGAGGTCGGCTCCCTGATTGTTCTGGCCGCGCTGACCGGGGGGGAGGTAACCATCACTAACACCAATCCCGCCGATCTCAGGATGATCCTGCTGCAACTGAAACGCCTCGGCATCAGTGTAAAAATTACGGGAAATACTATTCATGTCGCTTCCAACCAAACC
>JAFGNG010000282.1 GCA_016927125.1 Planctomycetota bacterium
AAGGCGCTCACCGCATTGGCAATGAGGTCCGGTGCCGGTGGGCAGCCGGGCAGGTAGTAATCCACTTCGGTTACCTGGTCCAACGCCTTCACCGTGTCCCAGAACTTTGGCAGGGTAAGCTCCTTGCCATCTTGCTCCACCTTCATCCGGGGCAAAACATTCTCGGGATTGACTACTGACGCCGCTTCTATGTAGGAATTTTTAAAGATTGCGTCCCGGTCATGGAAATTTGCCAGGCCGGGGATTCCCCCCAGGTGCGCGCAGGAGCCGAAGGCAACCACCAGGCCGGACTTCCGGCGCAGCATCTCGACCATCTCCAACTGTTCATCCGTCCTGACCGCGCCGTTAATAAAGCTGATCGCGATGGAATTATCCGCCATCGCCTCAACGTCTTTCTTTTTAAAATCAAGCGCAACCGGCCAGAATACGATCTCCACCGCCTCGGTGACAGTGAGGATCTCTTCGTTCAAATCCACCACGGCTTCTTCACAGCCGCCGCACGAGGCGCACCAGTAAAAGGCAACTTTTGGCTTAGGCATTTATACGTTCTCCTTTTCCAGGTGGAGATTCAAGGGGCCGAGTGCTTTAAGTTCCTCCGTCATGCCCTTGACCACTTCCGCGAACTTCGCCCCCTCCGCCGCTGAGACCCACTCCAGGCGCAGCCTCTCCGGTTCAATGCCGAAATCTTCCAGCATCTTCTTCAACAGATACACCCGGCGGCGGGTTTTGTAATTGCCGTTCTGGTAATGGCAGTCGCCCGGATGGCAGCCGGCAATCAAGACCCCATCCGCGCCTTCCTTGAAGGCTTTCAGGATAAAGGACGGGTCCACCCGGCTCGAGCACATCACCCGGATGGAGAGTACCGAAGCCGGGTACTGCATCCGGGAGGTGCCGGCCTGGTCCGCGCCGAGGTAAGAGCACCAGTTGCATAGGAAGCCAATAATCTTCGGTTTAAAGTCTTCGTTCATGGGAAATCACTCCAAGGCAGTTTCCACCATTGAAATCATCTGGGCCGTCAGGAATCCTTTTTGCTCCATTGCTCCCGCTGGGCAGGTCGCCACGCAACTACCGCAGCATTTGCAGAGGCTGACATTAACCTGGGAGATCTTCTTGCCATCCTTTTCCACCAGTTCCAGCGCGTCATATGGGCACAGCGCCACGCACAGCCCGCACCCGGCGCAGAGATCTTCATTGACCGCCGAGACGAACGGCTCGGTCACGTATTCGCCCGGATTCATCAGCGCCATCGCCCGCGCGGCCGCGGCGCTCCCCTGGGCAACGCTGTCGGGGATGTCCTTCGGCCCTTGGGCGGTTCCGGCCAGGAAGATCCCGTCCGAGAGGGTATCCACCGGCTTGAACTTCGGGTGGGCTTCCTGGAAGAAGCCGTCCGTCCCCCTGGCGAGGCGGAGCTGGCTGGCAATCTGTTCCGCGCCGCTGTTGGGCTGCATCCCCACCGAAAGGACGACAGTATCAAATTCGGTTTCGATAAGCTGGCGGGTCAGCGTATCTTCCGTCTTGAGGATCACTTTCTGAGTTTCAGGGTTTTCCATCAATTCCGCAGGCCGGCCGCGGATAAACTTCACACCTTCCCGCTGCGCGCGCTTGTAGTATTCCTCAAAGCCCTTGCCGTAGGTGCGCATGTCAGTATAGAAGATGTAAATATCTTTCTTGGGATCAGAGCGCTTGAGCAACTGCGCGAGCTTGGCCGCGTACATGCAGCACACCCGTGAGCAGTATTCCCGCCCGATTTGTTCATCGCGCGAACCCACACACTGGATAAAGGCGATCCGCTTGCCCAGATCCCGGAGCGCTTCCCCTTCCGCTGCGTGCGCCAGGAACCGCTCCATCTCGAGGGCGGTGATGACATTCTTATACTTCCCATACCCGTAAACCTTCTTCTCTCTGGCATCGTAGGTATCATACCCGGTAGCCACGATGATCGTGTCCACTGTGAATTTGATCTCCTCGGCTTGATCATTAAAATTGATCGCCTCCGCGGCGCAGACCTTCTGGCAGAGACCACAGGTTTCGCCGCCCTTGGTGAGTCGCAGGCAAACCTTGTCATCAATCAGGTTTTTATAGGGCACGGCAAAGTTGAATGGGATATAAATCGCCTTGCGGGTAGTAAGCCCCTCTTCGAATTCATCCGGTACCTTGACCGGGCATTTTTCCTCGCACTCCCCGCAGGCAACGCATTTATTCTTATCCACATATCGAGGTTTCTTGGTCACGGTAACCTCGAAGTTGCCGAGAAAGCCGCTGATATCCTTTACCTCGGAATAGGTGTAGAGATTGATATTGGGATGGTTGCCCACGTCCGCCATTTTGGGCGACAGGATACAGGCGGAGCAATCCTCGGTAGGGAAGGTGCGGCTGAGCTTCGCCATCTTGCCGCCGATGGAAGGCTCCTTCTCCACGAGATAAACCTCAAAACCGGCATCGGCCAGATCCAAAGAGGCCTGGATGCCCGCAATGCCCGCGCCGATCACCAGCACCCGTTTGCCAAGGGGCAGGGATTTCTTTTCCAGCGGTTCATCCAAGCGCGCCTTGGTAATGCTGATATTGGTCAGGTACTTGGCCTTGACCGTCGCATCCTCTGGAAAATCAAAGTGGGGCCAGGAGCAATGCTCACGGATATTGGCCATCTCTATCAGGTAGGGGTTCATGCCCGCGGATTCCGCCGTCCGCATAAAGGTGCTGCCCTGGAATTGCGGCGAGCAGGCGGCGACCACGATCCGGTCCAGCTTCTCCTTGGCAATATCATCCAGGATCAGTTGCTGGCCAAGATCGGAACACATGTGGTGGAAGTCACGCACGAGCACAACATCGGGTTGCTTCCTGGTAAACTCCGCCACCTCCTGTACCTCGACAACCTCGGAGATATTGCCGCCGCAGTGACAGACATATACGCCGATTCTCATGGTTGGTTTCACTCCCTGCCATCAGGCTTAAAAAATATCAACCATTCTTGCCAGGACTGCCTTGCCCCGGTAGTCAGGCAGCATGATCGGGGCTTTGCGCTCCTCTTTAATCCCTGCCTTCTTCAACATCTTGACATACTTCTTCACATGCTCCAGGGTAAGTTTCTCATGGTTATGTCCGGACTTGAGGTATTGCGCAGCGCTGATCCCGGCCCTCCTGCCAAAGACCAGGCAGTCGAGGGTAGAGTTGCCCATCAGCCGGTTCTTGCCATGGACCCC
>JAFGNG010000283.1 GCA_016927125.1 Planctomycetota bacterium
CAGGAGGCGATGCTGAAATGGCTCGGTCCACCCGTCTCTTTTGCGCCCCAACGGCCAGAGCATTGCCTGGACCTGGGCGAGTGGTGGCTCTGGCGTTCCTGCGTAGCTGCGCCTGGTGCCACCACACGGGAGCCGGTGGGGGAAAGCTTTCCCAACCTTGCCCAAGGTTTTGTCGCTGCCAAAGCGCGAGAGAGCAATGATTTTACAGAGTATGACGGGTATGTCCCGGAAGCAGGGCAGGACCATGATTCAAAAGAGCAGATTTTCTCGCCAACCCAGCTTGAAACCCTGGCTCGCTGCCCGCAGGAATATTTCTTCAAACATATTTTAAAGATATATCCACCGGAGATTTACCAGTACGAACCTAACCGGTGGCTTGATCCCCTTGACAAGGGCTCGCTCCTGCACGCGGTTTACTGCGAGTTTATGGCAGAGTTGCTCAAGGAGAATAAGCTCCCGGAGTACCAGCGCGACTGGCAGGCGCTCAACAAGATCCTGGAAAGACACCTTGCCCGGGAAGCGGCCAGGACGCCACCGCCGAACCCGGAGGTTTTCAGGCGCGAGTGCAAGGAATTGCGGAGAACCGCCACCGTCTTCCTGCGCGAAGAAGAAGATTTCTGTAAAGAGAGCACCCCCACCTGCCTGGAAGCCTCGATTGGCATGCCGTCACAGGGCGAGGGGGGATTCCTGGATTCTGAGACCCCGGTGGAGATTAAACTTCCAGGCGGAACCAGCATCCGGGTGAAGGGGCGCATCGATCGCCTGGACTGCAAGCCGGAAAGCAAAGGTATGAACTTCGCCATCTGGGATTACAAGAGCGGCAGCTCCAGGAAGTTTGAAATTAACCCGCCCTTTAACGAAGGCCGGGTGGTGCAGAATGCCTTGTACTTCGCGATGGTACAGGCCCGCCTGCGCGAAGCCGCCAAGACCGGGGCAATGGTCGATTCCTTCGGTTATGTCTTTCATTCCGTCCGGGAAGGGGGCAAGCGCCTCACCTGGAACGCGGCAGAGCTTGCCGGGGGAATGGAGGTGGTTAAAAACCTGTGCGACCTGCTTGCGGCGGGCTGTTTCCCGGCTTCCAACACGCAGGATGATCTGAGAAGCTATGATTATCCCGAACTTTTTTCGGATGCACAAACGCTTGCCAGGCAAATGCAGGCCAAGCTTGATAACCCTGGTAATCCCGCGCTCGAACCGCTCCGAAAATTGCGGGGCCTGGCGGTGGAGGGAGAGGCGGATGCAAAATAACACTCCTCTGCCTGACCAAGAAGCGCGGGACCGGATCCTGACAGCCCTCGACCGCAATATGCTGGTTGAGGCCGCGGCCGGGACTGGCAAGACCACCAGCATGGTGGGGCGCATGGTCGCGCTCTTGCGTACCGGCAGGTGCGAGGTCGGCGCCATCGCGGCAGTAACCTTTACCCGCAAGGCGGCGACGGAGCTGCGCGCGCGGTTCCAGATTAAGCTGGAGCAGGCGGTTGCCGGGGCGGAAGGCGAGGAGAAGAGCAACCTGCAGGCAGCCCTGGAAAATGTCGAGCGCTGCTTTATCGGCACCATCCACTCCTTTTGCTCCCGCTTATTACGCGAGCGTCCCATCGAGGCCGGGGTGGAGGTCTCCTTCCGGGAACTCGAGGAAGACGACGACGGGCGCCTGCGGGAGGAGGCTTGGAACCTCTATACCAGCGAGCAGTTGGTTGCGGAAACCGGCAATGCCATCGCCGAGCTGGAATCCCTGGGACTGCATTACGAGTTATTGCAGGACGGGTTTTTGAGGTTTGTCAATTATCCCGATGTCGATACCTGGCCGGTCGGTGGCGAGCAGCCTGCCCCACAACTTGATAGGATCATCAGGGCGGTCAAAGCCTACGCCATGCATATGCAGAAGCTTTCTCCCGACCTGCCGGAGGAGTGCGGGAGGGATCCCCTGATTCCATACTACCGCAGCCTCCCGCGGATCCTGCATCTCCATGAGCTTGCGGATCCGGTCCCACTCATGGAGTTCCTGGAGCGTTGCAAAAAAGCCAAACCCATCCAGAAGCACTGGCCAAAGGGTAAGGAGCAGGCCAAGGCGGAAGAAGAGCGTTGGGAAACCTTCCGCAGCGAGATAGTTGCCCCGACCCTGGAGTGGTGGTACGAAAAGCGCTATGCCGTCATTATCAGGATCTTTAACGAGGCGCGTCAACTTTATGACCGCCTGCGCCAGGAACGCGGCGTTCTCAACTTCCAGGACTTACTGATGAAGGCTTCCGCCTTGTTACGCGACCAGCCGCATGTGCGCGCCTACTTCCGCAAGCGTTTTACTCATCTGTTGGTTGATGAATTCCAGGATACAGACCCCATCCAGGCGGAAGTGATGATGTTCCTAACGGCGGAGAATGTGCGGGAGAAGGATTGGCGCAAGTGCCGGCCCCGACCGGGGTCGCTCTTTGTAGTGGGCGATCCCAAGCAGTCGATCTACCGCTTCCGCCGCGCGGATATCATGACCTATAACGAGGTTCGCGAAATTATTGGCGGAACGAGCGCGGACGAAACCTCCGGAGAGGTAGTGCAGCTTTCCTGCAACTTCCGCAGCTCCGGGGAGATTATTAACTGGGTCAATCAGACCTTTGCTTCAAAATTTCCTGCAAATGCAACCGATGAATCCCCGGCGTATGTCTCCCTGCAGCCGGGGAGGAAAATAATTAGCCAGCCAGCAGGTTTATCTGGGATTTATAACTTGGAGATACCTGGAGAAAATTCCAAGACAGCGGCGGCTGCAATCGCCTATGAGGCTGATTTAATTGCGCGCACGATCAGGAAAGAGCTTGATAATAATTCATCGCCAGCGAGATCGCCCAGTGATTTTATGATTATTACCGACGGCAGGGCAGATCTCTCCACCTACGCGCGCAGCTTGCAGGGCTACAATATCCCCAGCCAAGTTACCGGTGGGACTGCCCTGAATGAAGTCCGCGAGCTGGAAATGCTCCATACCTGCCTGCGGGCAGTGCTGGAACCGGACAACCCGGTAGCGCTGGTAGCGCTGTTGCGCAGCGAAGTCTTTGGGGTGAGCGATACAGAGCTATACGCTTTCAAAAAAGCCGGCGGGAAATTTTCATATCCGGAAAACTTTCCCGCGGGTGTTGTCGGCGACCCCATGCCAAGCATGGCTGGGATTTATATGCCTTTGCTGCAATTACAAAAATATTCCCGCTGGCTGGCTAAGCTTCCGCCAATTGCAGCGATTGAAGAAATCAGCGCCGACCTCGGTCTGGTGGCGCTGGCGGGAGCGCGGGAGGGCGGAGACCTGGAGGCAGGTGGTTTCGGCAAGGCCATGGAATTACTCCGAAGCGCCCAGCAAGAGATGTTCTCCGTCTCGCAACTCGTGGAGCATCTCCAACGGATCGTGGAGAGGGGCGAGAAGTTTGACAGCATCTCCGCCCTCTCGGAAGACAGGCCGGTGGTGCGGATTATGAATCTCCACAAGGTCAAGGGCCTGGAGGCGCCGGTAGTCTTTCTGGCTAATGCCAACCGGCTTTTCGAGCACCCAGTGGAATTCCATATTGATCGTTCGCGAGGCAAAACCTCGGGATATCTGGCGATCAACTATAAGCCATCTGGGAGCTTCCATAGCGTTCCGCTAGCGCTACCGCCGGGATGGGAACAGCTTGCCGCCGGGGAAAGGATATTTTTAAGCGCGGAAGAAACCCGCCTGCGCTACGTAGCCGCCACCCGGGCGGGGCAGGCCTTGATTATTACGCAGAAAGAAAAGTACAACAATCGAAATCCATGGAATTCATTTTCGGATGATCTTTCCCATGCCGCACTCTTGCCAGACCCCGGACCGCAAAAGCCCTTAAAGCTGAAGGCGCAAAAACAACCCTTGACAGATGTTGAGCAAACTGCAGAAAAGATCTCCGCTCGCCGCACGCAAGCAATCAAGCCGAGCTACCGGGTTCTCAGGGCTATTGACTACACTAAGGAAAGCAGGGAGAGCGCCGAGGGTATTACGCGGGAAGATATTTTTATTGAAAAAACTGATCAGGGGTTGGAGAGGATCCCACCAGAAGCTGCCGGGCCGGAATGGGGCAGTGTGATCCACGCCTTATTGGAGGTGGCAATGGATAGTCCCGAAGTAGCACTCTTACCCTTCGCCAAGCTCTTCCTGGAAGAAAACGGTATAAGTCTGTCCTTGGCCGATAGCTCTGTCAAGACAGCCCAGGCAATTACGCAATCCGAAATCTGGCAACGGGCGCGGGTGAGCGCCTGCCGGTTCACAGAAACACCCTTCCAGGTTTTGCACCCGGCAGGCAAATCCGAACCGGAGCAAACCCCGGTTTTGATTACTGGCGTGATCGACCTGGCCTTCCAGGAGGAAGGCGGCTGGGTAATTGTCGATTACAAGACCGATCGCCTAGCTGATAAAGAGATAGAAACCCTGGTGGAAGTCTATCGCCCGCAGCTTCTTTTGTACGCGGACGCGTGGGAAGAATGTACGGGGGAGAAGGTTAAGGAAACGGGATTATACTTTACGAGGGCGGATAAGCTGGTGACACTCAAGAGGGGATAGGCTTGATCTTGCCAGCTACTTGATGTTTTTCAAACGGCAGATTTCTTCATAAATATCTTCGAGCTTGGTAATCTGGCGGCCGGCGTCAAAACGTTGCAGGTTACTGGGCATCTGGCTGCGCAGCATCGCAGCGGTGTTGGGGTTGAGCGCGGCTGCAATCGCTGAAGCCAGCGCGGTGGGAGAGGCATCGTTAACCAGCAGACCGCCGCCGCCGGAGAGGACCTCCGGGACACCGCCCACCGCCCGCGCGACCACCGGGACCCCCGCGGCCTGGGCTTCCAGCAACACCTTGCCAAGACCCTCGGAATCGCTGGTCAGGACCAGGCAATCCAAGGCGCGGTAGATCCGGGCAATCTCGTGGGTGAAACCGGTAAAGGTAACCTTGTGGGCCATGCCATAATCACTAACCTTTTCCTTGAGAGCTTTCTTCAATTCGCCGTCCCCGGCAATCAGGAAATGAATGTCCGGGCGGCTCTGATTAAGCTGGAACGCAGTTTCCAGGAAGAGATCATGGCGTTTCACCGGGTGCAGGCGGCCGACAATACCGACACACTTCCCCCCGGCGGGAACCCCCAGGTCGACC
>JAFGNG010000284.1 GCA_016927125.1 Planctomycetota bacterium
GAGGAGGCCGCTTCTCCTCTGGCTTATGCTTATCCTCTCCGTTTCTATCATTCACGCGGGCGACCTCTTGCCCGACCTGGACGATGATTTGCTGTCCCCGGAAACAGTCGAGGAAAAAACTATTGCCGCTGCGGTGGATGACAGGGAGATCACCCTGGAAGAGGTTGTGAATATCTGGCAGCCAGCCTGGCGGAACACCATGGCGCGCTGCGAAGAAGGCACTCTTGATACCACCATGGCGGAACAGGAACTGCAGGTTGCCTGGGAAAGTTCTTTGGCGGAAGCAGTCCGTAATGAAATTTTCTACCGCGAGGCCAGCCTCTTCATTTCCGAAAAAATCAGTATGCAGGCGGAGAATATGAGTTCTGAGGAAAGCTATGGAAAGGATGAAGCGGCGGAGGCCAACTACCAGTATCTCCATAACCGGGTCAAGGCGGCGGTAGAGCAGCAGATCGAAGATCTGGTGGCCACCAACATCCAGAATCATACCCAACGCGCGGGCGGCAAGTCGCAGCTACTCGCCCTCCTGGCGGCAAGTAATACCACTTGGCAGGATTGGCGCGAACAGCTTCGCCGCCAGGTGATGATCTCCCTCTACCAGAATGAATCCGTGCCCCTCACGGAGGGGACTGAATTCAGTCCCTCTGAAATCCGTGCCTATTACAAGCGCTATCAAAACGAATTCCTCTCCCCCCCGAAGATCCATTTCCGCCATATTTTTATAAATTTTGCTCACCATGGCGGGGAAGTCGGGGCGCGGAAACTTGCCAGTGAGATTATTAACCGTTTGCAGAAGAATGAAATTTCATTCGACGCGGCGATCAAGGAATTCTCCGACGACGCCCCCAGCGTTGCCTGCGGAGGGCTCGACCCCATACCTGATGGTTTGGGTAATACCATGGAAGCGCTGGGTCCCGCGCGCCTCGCCTGGCTCTCAAAGGTGCGCGATGCTGCCGCGGTCATCCCGACCGGCAAAACCAGCCCCTTGTTATTGAGCGAAGCCGGCTGCCATATTATCCAGGTGCTCTCGCAGGAGCCGGGCGAATTGCTCCCCTTTTCCGATGCGCAGGAAAAGATTGTGGAGATTCTTTCCGCGCGCAAACGCCATGGTGAAGTCGAGGAACTCTACCAGAAGCTCCGCGCCAAGGCCAAGGTGCGGATTTTAATCCCTAATTATCCAGCAAAATATAGCTGGAGTGAGGTGCAACAGAATCCTGCGTTGCGACGTTCCATCAACCTTGAGCTCGGTAGTGGGCAATAAGAGGATTTCCTGCTTCTTTGTAACAACTCAACTTGCCTTGCGGTCAGGGTCATTCTTCCAAACCAAATATGAATAGGGCACCAGGATTATGGTTATGGCGATAGCTGAGCCAAGAATTAAGGCTACAAGCAATTTACCGCTTACGCCCCAAGCTCCGCTAAGCAAATACAAAATCCCAATAATTACAACGAGCCAACCTGCCATGCGATGGGTGCGATACCATGACAATTCACTCGATAAAGTCCACGGAGTACGGATACCAATAAAGAAGTTGCTCTTCACCTTACCCAAATAATTTCCCATAACCAGAAAGAGTATCCCCATCAGGCAAAGCATTATAGTATTGATATTCAAATCAATACCAAAACCGATCGAGAGCATAAGCAGATAAACCGCCAGCATAAAACATGGATAGATTTTTAAAAGTACATTATAAACACTCGCAGATTTTTCTATATTTTTCTTCCGTGGAGCAATCCTGGGAATATAAACAAGAAATGCTGACAAGGCTATGGTAATAATTGGCAGTAGCAGTAAAGCCTCAAACTTACCGCCATACCTATCTGGCTTACCATCCATTCCATAATGCACTGGAATCTTGCTGTCAGCAGGAAGCTCCCTCCACGCCCAGATAGCGATGCAAAGCATCGCCGCAATAACCACTGCGATAACCACTTTGCTTGTCCGCGTAACCAGAAGCCGCCCTTCATCTCCTTCGCATACCTTATCTACAATATTATTCTCCATCATCTTGTTCTCCTCCTGACAGTGAAATATCCAGACTATTCATGAGTGCGGTAATTACCTCTTGCAAAACCGTAGTATTTAAAAAATACGTTATCGTGGTCGCCTTCTTCTCCCCATAAATCAAATCTGCCTCTTTCAAGATCGCAAAGTGGCGGGATAAGGTCGGTTTTGTAATCTCAAAATGCTCTGCCAACTCACCCGCAGTCATGCCCTGCTTCCTTAGCAAATGCAAAATTCGCCTCCGGGTCGGATCTGCTAAAGCCTTATATACACTTATCTTAGCCATACACCCCCCTATTATTTAGATATTTAGCTAAACATCTAAATATATATATCAATTCAAATGCACTGTCAATTGATTTTTTTATTTATATGAGAAGTTTTTTAAGGATTGGATTGAACCATCCACCCATCCCCACCATAGGCTTTAACCTCAATCTCACCATCCCCTGCCCTAATCAGTCGAATTGCGCCCCATTTTCTGCGATTAAGAAATGGCTCCGGCACCTGTATCCCGATACCACATTGTACAAATACCGGGCCGTCACTGGCAAAGGAATTAACTCCTGTGAACTCCTCCTGGGTTTCTTCATCCGTGTATTTATACGCCATCTTGAGTTGCTGGTCTTTCAGCCAGAATTTCTCCGGCCATTTGCGATCTCTTAATCTCAGAATTGTCGCTTGCGGAGTAACAGGAAGCTTGGTCTTCGCCAACTCACGTATCAGCGACGACGCCCACCAGCTTTCTGTTACAGTAACGCATATTCCCTGATAATGGATTGTCCATGCCAGCAGGCGATCCTGATAGTCACGCGTCAAAATTATTTTGAGTCCCGGCACGCCCGGCACCTTGCCGCCCACAAAGGTTTTTATTCCTGCTATAGATGGTGAAGCACTGTCGCTGTCAATTCTTTGCACCATCATATACTCTGTATAGCTCGGATAAGCTCCGAATTGCTCACGCAGGAAGCGGAAAGGATTACCTTCTTCTTTTTCTGAAGATGGGTCCGGGATCTGGATAACGGTGCTAACCTGTCCGTGGTGTTGGCTGCGCAGGTATTCCACCACGTCTCCTCCGCCCCGGGGAAGGTGGCCAATAATCACCACTTCACCTTCAGCCGGTTCTATAACTGTGCACTCTCCCCATCCGGCAGGCATGACTGTAATCCGGTCTTGCGGTCGCGTGGGAGCATCTTGCATAGAAATAACTATCCATGCAACGGCTGCAATTCCCGGCAGAATAAAGTGCCAGGAACGCAGACGCAGATACCTCCGCGCGAAGAAGGCGAAGAATACTCCATAATAAAATGCAATCGCCCAGCCCGCCGGAGGATTGACCGGCAGCACCAGGTATGGCAGCTTGCCCACCGCCTCGGTGACCAGCAACAACATTTGCACCGGCAAGGCGCAGAGAGTTGCAAAGCAAGGTGCGATTGCTTCCGGCAGGAACGCGGCAACCTGCAACAATAATCCTCCCAGCAGTACAATCGAGAGCCAGGGGATCACCAGGATGTTTAAAAACAGGGAGGAGAAGGCGAGCAGTTTGAAGTAATACGCTGAGAGTGGCCACAATCCAATCCACGCGGCAATCGCCAGCAGGAATAAACTCCACGCGTTTTTCAAACTCCGGTTAAGATACTTTCGCAGCTTACCATGAGATTTGAATTCCTCCTCCGCACTGTCTTGGCTGGCCCTGCCTTGCTCCAAAGTACGGAAAAGCTGCAACTCATGCCCCAACCGCGAGAGAAAGATTACTGCGGTAAAACTAAGGAGGAATCCCGCATCGGTCAGTGCTGGCGGGTTATGAAACAGGATGATGAGAGCGGCGCAGGCAAGGGCGTTGATCAGATTGCTCTTGCGGCTGATTAAAAATCCGCCGAGATATACTATCGCCATGATTGCGGCCCGGACCGCGCTCGGGCGTGCGCCGGAGATGCCGAGGTATAGCAGACAGATGATAATCGCCCCGGCTGCACTTACGCGGTGGGTGGCACTGGCCTTACGCAGCAGCAGCCACCCTAGTCCAGCAACCAGTCCTACATGCAGGCCGCTGATTGCCAGCAGATGCCCGGTGCCGGTGCGGCGGAACTTCGCGCGGGTTTCCTGCGAAATCCCCTCCCGGTAACCAAAGAGGACTGCGGAGAGCACCTCGCCCTCTTCACCCGGAAGCAATTTTAAAGTATTACTGATTAAGCTCTCCCGAACCCGGAAGAGTAAATTATTAAGGGAATATATCTCTGCTTGTTGAATTAGCTCCACCTTGGAGGCCGTGGCGCTGCCGCAGACCCCCAGCCGCTGATGATAATCCGCCAGCAGGAATCCTCCCTCGAAGGGCCGGGGCTTGAGCGGCTGGACCTGCAGGTCCGCGGCAATTAGGTCGCCCGGTGTAATCCCGGCTATTGAATCGATGGGATCGTTTAAGTATAAAAGCAGGCGGGTTCCACCAAGCTGACTTGTCTCAAATTGTATATCCGGTTTATCTGATGATAATAGCGGTTGTGCACTATCAATTGCAACCACCATTCTGAAACTATCCGCGTAGCGTTCATTTTGATCATCACTATCGGGATAGACGGTATCTTCTTCCACATGCAGCCGCAGGTGTACCGTTGCTTCCAACCCTGCCAGTTGTATCCGCTGTTTCTCTTGATTTTGAAAAAGGTAATCGCTTCGCCAGTAAGCCCCGGCCGTAAAGAGCGCAATCGTTACCAGCAGCATGCCCCGGATCCTGCGCCCCTTGCCAAAACTGTAAGCGGCGGCCACGAGGAAGATTAACAGCCCGGCCCAGAGCCACTGGCTCTCCCCTGCCCGCTGGGCCAGAATCCCCAGGATGGCTCCGAGAATCAGTCCGACTAAGGGCCGCGAGCGCATGCAGTGCTTCCCGCAAGAAATGGCAAAATCTGGCAACAAGGATTATCTTCAAAAATTTCCAACACCATTAAGCTAACAGTTTTATAAAGACGCAGGGCTATCGTCAAGCCTCCTTGTCATAATAAGGCTTGCGAAAAATGAGCTTAGGTGAGCAACAATTAGAAGTTAAACCGGAAATCAACCCAGAGCGTTTTTTGCTTGCATACAGCCTGATTGTGGTTATATTGTGTCTTGCCGCATTTTTCCTTTAGGAGTAAGTGCGTTTATGGCGGGGATAGCTCAGTTGGTAGAGCACTTGACTGTGGCTCAAGTGGTCGCGGGTTCGAATCCCGTTCCTCGCCCCAAAAATCCCTGGCCGATAGACAGCCCTTGTTTGTCGGCCAGTTTTCTAATTCTATCAGGCATAGGGATGTTACGATGGTAACGAAAACCCCGGTAGGCAGTATGCTGCTTTCGATCCTGATACCGGTTTATAACGAGTACGCCTTTGTGCGCAACTCCATCCTGGCGATCCTGGAAGCCCCCCTGCCGGAGAATGTTGAGCGTGAGATTGTGGTTGTCGATGATGGCTCTACCGACGGCACCCGCGAAGTTCTCGCAGAACTCGAAGCCAGCCACCCGGAAATCCGGCTGATCCAGCACACCACCAACCAGGGTAAGGGTGCCGCCATCCGCACCGCGATCGAGAGTATGCAGGGCGATATCGCTATCTTCCAGGATGCCGACCTGGAGTATGATCCCGGCGATTATACCCGCGTCATCCGCCCCATCCTGGAAGGCCGCGCCGATGTGGTCTACGGCTCCCGGTTCGCCTATTCAGAGGAACGGCGGGTGCTCTTTTACCACCATATGCTCGGCAACCTCTTTCTGACGCATCTTTCCAATATGTTTACCGGACTCAACCTCACCGACATGGAGAGCTGTTACAAGGCCTTCCGCGCTTCGCTCTTGAAATCCATCCCGATCCGCTCGAACGGCTTCGGCATCGAGCCGGAGATCACCGCCAAAATCGCCAAGCGGGATTGCATTGTTTATGAAGTCCCGATTACTTACCGCGGGCGCTCCTATGACGAGGGCAAGAAAATCACCTGGAAGGACGGGGTGGTCGCCTTCTTCGTGATCCTGAAATACTGGCTGCTTGACGATTGTTATGAAGAGCGTTATGGCCACGAGGTGCTGGTGGCAATGAGCAAGACCCGGCGGTTCTCGCGCTGGATCGCGGATCTCACCCAACCCCACCTCGGCCGCAGAGTGCTTGAGTTGGGCAGCGGCATCGGCAATATGTCGCGCCACCTCTGCGGCGCGCGGCGCTTTATCGCCAGTGATATTGACCCGGTCTACCTGAACCTCCTGCAAAACCAGTTTGCCGGCCGGGATAATGTTGAAGTCGTCAAGCTGGACGTGACCTCCTCCGAAGATTTCACCGCCCTCCAGGGACAGGAGATC
>JAFGNG010000285.1 GCA_016927125.1 Planctomycetota bacterium
GGATGAAGAGACCCGGGACCAGTGAAAGCACGTCCTATTTCGCTTTTGTGGTAATCATCATCTTCGGGCTGTTTTTATACACCGGCTTCCGGTTGCATACGCCGGAAGAGGAGGCCGCGCCTGCTGCGCCCCTGCTAACCACCCACGTCCAGCCCCAGGGCGATAATCTCATTCTCGTGCCAGAAAATTCCACCGCACCCCGCGACATCCAAGCTGTCGCCAGCGTTACCTTTCCCTCCGGGAACCCCCTCAGCCCAACTTCCCAGCCCGGCCCGGTAGCGCCGCCCGTAGCAACCATGCAAGCCCAGGCTTTTACTGCCGCCCGCCAGGCCAGCAACCAGGAATACCTCCCGCTTCCCAAGACCAATGCCGTAGTTTATATTGTCCGGCCTAACGATACCCTGACCGGGATCGCGCAGAACCTGCTGGGCTCCAGCAACCGCTGGCGCGAAATCGCCCGATTGAATACCGATACCCTGCCAGATCCGAACCAGCTGAAACCCGGAATGCGGATCTATTTACCCAAGCGGCAGGGCTATACGAATGCACCTGTCCAGACAGAAAAGCTGTATCAGGTCAAAGAAAACGACAGCCTCTACAGCCTGGCAGTGCGGTTTTACAAATCCCCGTACGCGATTGCGATTATCCAGGAGGCTAACCGGGAAGTCCTCGCCGGCAAGACGGAGCTCTTTCCGGGGATGGAGCTGCGCCTGCCCTCTCCCGACAACCGTCAGATGCAGTCAGCCCGGCGCACCTACCTGGTGCAACCGGGAGATGTCCTGTCGGAGATCGCGGATCGGTTTTATAACGATTCCACCCAGTGGCGGCGGATAGTCAAAGCCAACCCCACTGTAATCACCGACGAGAAACATCTTCGGGTTGGCGCCGTCCTGATCATTCCATGATCCGGGACAGGTTTGTTATCAAAGCATAAACTTAAAAAAGTTATCTCAAAAACACCGGAGCCCCCATGTCAATTGACGAAGCAGCAATCCTAAAATATTTTTCCCAACCCAAGTACCGACCCAACAAGACCAAGCCCCTGGCCAAGGAGTTGGCCATCCCGCAGAAGGAATACGCGGACTTCCGCGGCCTGCTGCAGGAGATGGAGCGCGCCGGCACCATCGCCCGGCTCAAGGGCGGGCGCTGGGCCTTACCGGGCGAGGCGGGCTTGATCATCGGTGCTTTGGAGGTGAAGCGCGGCGGCTTCGGGTTCTTGCGCCCGGATGATCCCCGGCGGGAGGATATCTTCATCCCCGAGAACGAGATCGGCGACGCCATTAATGGCGACCGGGTCGCAGTCCGGATTGAACGCCGGATGGGCGGCCGCGGCCACCGCCAATTCGGTTGCGTGGTCAGGATTATCCAGCGCTCCGTGACCCGCCTGGTCGGGTGTGTGGAAACGCGGGGCAAGGGGCAGGTCTTTATTCCGGAAGACAAGCGGATCCCTTCCATCTTTGAACTTATCTCCGACAGCGAAGCGGAATTCTATCCCGGCGACAAGGTTTTGTTGGAGATTGTGGAATGGCCAGAGGACAGCTATGGCGCGGGCAGGGTAATCGAGCGCCTCGGCCCCGCCGGGGAACCGGACACGGAAACCGCGGCTATCCTGGCTAATTTCAACGCCCCCGGCCCCTTCCCGGAGGAGGTAATGGCACAGATCCACGCCGGGTTCAAGGGAGTCACTGACGAAGACCGCCGGGAGCGGCTGGACTTTACCGCCGAAATCTGTTTTACCATCGACCCCGATGACGCCCGCGACTTTGATGATGCCATCAGCGTGGAGCGTACCCGGGACGGTTATACCCTCGGGGTGCATATCGCGGATGTTTCCCATTATGTCCTACCCGACACGCCTCTGGATCAAGAAGCGCATAACCGCTCAACCAGCATCTACCTACCGGGGCGGGTGATCCCCATGTTGCCGCCGGAGCTCTCGAACGATCTCTGCTCCCTGCGCCCGAACGAAGAACGCTTTGCCATGAGCGTCTTCATGGAGTTGGACAAGGAAGCCCAGGTTAAGTCTTCATTCTGCACCCGGACGATCATTCGCAGCCGCCGCCGCCTGACCTACCGCGAAGTATACATAGCGCTGGAGGAGGAGGCTGAGGCGAAGAAATTTAACGACCAGGAGGTACTCTCCCGCTTACGCACGCTGCGCACCCTCGCCCGCAAGATGCATGACCACCGCCTGCAGGCGGGCTCGGTCGAACTCAACCTTGCCGAGTACAAGGTCCTGGTTGATAAAGCCGGCAAGGCGCAGGGGATGATTAAGGTGGAGCATGATTTCTCGCACAATATGGTGGAGGAGTGTATGCTGGCTGCCAACGTGGAGATGGCGAAATTCGCGGCCCGCCACGGTCTCGGCATTCTCTTCCGGGTCCATGAGCCGCCGGAGGAGGAAGACTTAAAGGAGATGGCGGCATTTCTGCAGGCTTACGGGTATAACCTGCGCCTCCCCTTTTCCAGCCATAACCTGAATAGCGCGTTGCAGAGCGCACGCGGCAAGCCGGAGGAGCACCCCATCAACCTGGCTGTTCTCAAGAGCATGCGACAAGCAGTCTATGCGCCGGAGAATCTCGGGCACTTCGCGTTGGCGTTCGAGTCGTACTCACATTTTACCAGCCCAATCCGGCGTTATCCGGACCTGCACCTCCACCGCAGCCTCAAGGAGTTATTCCCCGAGGGGGAATACCGCCTGCCGGAAGAAGCCAAGGTTACGAGTAAATCCCGCGGCAGCAAACCAGAGTTGCACCTCCTGGGCCTGCACACCTCCGAGCGGGAACGGCGAGCCATGAAGATTGAGGAAGAAGTCAAGGAACTGCGTCGGCTGGAGCTGATCAACCAGTGCGATCAAAAAATTCACCGGGCAGTAATTACCGGCATCCGCCCCTTCGGGGTCTTTGTCGAGCTGGAAGAATTCTTTGTCGAATCGCTGTTACCCACGGAGGAGCTTGCCCGCCACGGCCGCGCGCCGGTGGAGCTGCTGCCCAACGGCAGGCCAATCACCGCCCCCAAGAAAGAAAAAGGCAAGGGAAAGGGCAAGGGCAAGGGCCGCAAACCGGTTCGCAGCCAGCAGGCCGGGGAAGGCTTTCATCTGGGCGAGGAGATCCTGGTCAGCATCAAGGAGATTAACTTGTCAGACCGCACCCTCAGCGTGGAATATATCGGCGAACCGGAGTAGAACCCCCATAACCAGAAAAGAGCAAATCCATGCCCTCACCATACTTCCCCCTAAACTACTTCACCCTGGAAGTCTATGAAGAGTTTCTTACTGACCTGACCCGCCTGCAAGCCTGGTATCTCTGGTGGCTGACCCAGAAAGAAAAATTGCCTTTCGACGAAGCGGTGGCGAAGCGAATCTATTTATTCCCGCGCGTCTACCGCTCTTCCGATAAGGACTGGGCAGGCCTGGAAGCGGAAAGCAAGCGCCGGTACGCGGCCCAGGGCGATAATCCCGATACCCATGAATTGGAAGAATGGCTGCTCTCAGAAAGCCTGGCTGCAATAAAGGCGCACGCCCCGGAGTTATACCAGATACAATGGGTTAACGCCTTTAAGGTTTCCCTTGGCGGTTTTTCCTATAACTACCGTACGCAGGGAGAGGAAGAACTGGCATACCTCCACTTCAGGAATATCTTTATCCCGGATTCACCCTTTGCGCACCGGGAAGAGATGAAAGCGGGGCTCACAGCCACGATTCAAAAAATCTCCGAGGAAAAGCCGAATTTGCAAAGGATTTTAATGGGAACCTGGTTAAATGATGTAGAGGCCTTTGCCTCACTCTTTCCGTCCACCTGGCTGGAGGGGGCAATTTATGAAGCGCCCGCCAACCATATGGGCTGGTGGGGCCAGTTTATGAATAAGGCCGGGAGGTTGCACGGAAGAACCGCGCAGCAGTTCCGCGCTACCGGAAAGTTTCCCTTCCGGAATATCATGTGTGAATGCACGATGGTTGAATTCAAGCAACATGTGGGTTTGGCATAGCCACGGCAAGATCCCCACATATTATTTTGACAGCCACTCCTGATTGCACATATAATTGTAGACAATGAATAACTTATACTTGCGGGTAAAAACACCGGAGGACCCACATGATGTCACCACGGAACAAAGCAGCAACGCTTGGACTCTTGTTTTTTAGCTTCTTGTCATTGACCTTGCTCTGCACTCCTGCCGTTGCAGAGGACAACCGGGTTGCCAAATATACCTTTGCCAAGAGAGGCGAGGAAATCGGCAGGCTCTATCGCCTCGGCCTGGAAAATGACCCGGAACACATCAAAATATTCTGCGACGCGCTGCAAAGCCCGGAGCAAAAAGTCCGCGAGGCAGCGGCCGCGCAACTGGTCTTTACCCATGACGAATCCGCCCTGGAAACGCTCGTTGCAGTCCAGCGGGATCCCTCCACCCTGGTGCGCAGGTGCGCCATTGCGGTTTTTGGAAAGGTTGGCGGGCCAAAAGCAATCGCCGCTTTAAAAGACCAGCTTACTTATATCCCCGAGATTTATCTGGCCAAGAACAACAACGAATTACCTATTCCCCGGGAGGAGTATTTCAACCGGCTGGCTGCGGCCCAGGCCCTCTCCCGGCTCGGCGATCCCACCGGCAAGGAGGTAGTAGTTGAGATTTTACGCACCGTCGACGATTCCAGGGTGCTGACGATGGCGCTCAATGCAGCGACGATAATGGAGATTAAAGCAGCGATCCCGGAAGCCATGAGGATCGCCCAGGCCTGCATATATTTCGGGGAGGATACTGCCGGCCTCTTTGCCATGCGAACCCTACGGATTATCGGCGATGAATCCTGGGCGGAGAAGCTTACCACCCTGGCGCTCGAAAAATTTGAAGCCCAGGCCAATTACGTAAAGATGGAAAGCCTGGGGATTCTGGCGAAATGGGGCGACAGGCGCGGTCTGCCGCTCATGCAAAAGGTTATTGCCGAGACGACCAACTCGCAATTCAGGTTTTGGGCAGTCAAGGGGCTGCAGCGCTTGCGCCCAGAAGGCGCGGCAGAATTTCTGGCCCAGAACTTCTTCAAAATAGAGGAGCGGTTCAACAGCAATCACAATGAACTCCTTGACTTCAAGGTTGCCTGTGAAGCAATTGCCGGTTTTGGCGATCCCACAGTCGCGGATCATCTCGACCAGCTTTACCAGCAAACAGCAAAGCCCTTCGACTATTTTACCCATCGCCTCTACCTGGCCTGGAGCCTGGCGGCTCTGGGTGATCCCCGGGGCCTTGGCTATTTGCAGCAGGCCTTAACCCACGAAGACGCCGCAGTGCGTCGCCTGGGAGCAAAATTCCTCGGGAGGTTGCAATACGAAGAATCGGCCCCGCTCTTACTGCAGGCCTTACAGCAGGAAACCGAACCTTATACCTTCAAGGTAATGCAGTCGGCCCTGGCATGTTTCGGCCCGCTCCCCGCGGAGGCTGAGCAATTAACCGCCCCGCTGCCGCCGCCCCCGCCGGAAACCAGCACGGAGCCGCGTTATATGCTCATGTTTTTCGACGATTGCGCCACGGTCGACGCGATGGAGCGGTTTACCAGGTTGATGGAAGAGCTTGCCAAACAAGGTTCGCGCTGGGTCTTTACCATGTATTTCGCCCCGCTCTCCCGGCACGACTACGAGTATAATACGGTCCTGGTGCAGCGCTGCTTTGATCGGGGCTGCGAGATCGAAAACCATACCCTGCATCATAATCCAGAGCTGAAGGGAGTCCAGGCCAGCACCGACGACGAAATCCGGGAAGAAATAGTGGGTTGCAACCAATGGCTGCATACCCACATCCAGGGGTTGGATAAGATTTACAGCTGGAAAGCAGGCGGCGGAGGCACGCACCGGCCGGGGGATCCGAGCCGAAGCATGGAAGAGGTTAATCGGATCGCCGCCGAAGGGGATTTCGCCACGGATGTCCACTACCGCCGGCATGAATACAACCACGGCGTCCGCCGCACCTTATGGGCTGAGATTACCGCTCCCCCGGTCCACCTGGCCGAAGGAGAGCTGTATCGCATGCTGAGAAGGGACCGCACCGAGCTGGCAGAGAAAAATTATGTTGTCGGCTTGCGCCCCGCCAGTGATCTCTACGGCGCTTTTGATTTTGATACCGCAGAAGAAGGGGTCGAGGCTTACGTGGCCTCCTTCGACCATTGGTATTACAACTCCCCGGATAAGCTTTTTGTCGTCGGGGGACATGATTTTCCCGCCAGCCCAGTCCTCTACCGGGCGGGGTTTGGCAAACGCTGGGAGATCCAGGAAGGCTTATTGCAGCATGTGCTGCAAACGCACAAGGCCCAATATCCGCACCTTTACAGCGTAACCACCCTGGAGCTTTCGTATATTTTGTATGGGGGCGCTGATCTTAACCAGCTTTTAAAAAGAACCAGCAACCTGCAAACCCGCGCAGGCAATCCCGGCAAAGCCACACAATAATTAGCAGAGCGCAGCAGGGTTTCAAGACGGTGGAGTTCTCCCCACGCTACCGGCTTGACACCCTGGCGTCATCCTCCATACTTATGCGCAAGGGAGGCAATTAGTTATGGCTGCGGTTAATTCAAACCCCGAAATCCCTTCTCCGGACAACCAGCTCTGGGCACCTTACCGCGCGATGCGCCGCATCCGCTGCTTTGAAGAAAAGGTCATGAAGCTCTTCAAGAGCGGCGAACTGCGCGGCACCACGCACCTCTGCATCGGCCAGGAGGCGGTCGCGGTCGGGGCTTGCGCGGCGCTGGCGCCGGAGGATTATGTTACCAGCAACCATCGCGGCCACGGGCA
>JAFGNG010000031.1 GCA_016927125.1 Planctomycetota bacterium
AATACGGAGTTGTTACCAGTGCCACCCTCGCGGTAAATATGCCTTCCGCCCGGCAAGCGGCCGAGTCTTCCAAAAAATATCCGAATCTCGGGGTTGGAATCCATCTCAATATTGTACGGGGCAAACCGGTATTACCCGTTAGAGAACTTCCTGACTTGATAAATGAATCCGGGGTTTTCCGTTACCGTTTTCTGGATCTCTATCCGATCCAAATACGCAAGCCCCCGCAGGTTCTACAGCAAGTGGAAGCGGAGTACCGCGCGCAGATCGAGCAGGCCCTGGCATGGGGCTTGGAGCCTACCCACCTGGACAGCGAACGCCACCATGCCTGCTGGCCGATACTTTTTAGGATTATGGCGAAGCTGGCGAGTGAATATAAAATTCCCGCGCTCAGGCTCCAGCGCGAGCCCTTCCGCCCCTCAGCCTGCCTGCGGGGAGGGAAGCCCTTCGCGCATACCTTGCTCATGCGCCTCCTGCTGTTGCGAGCGGGTAAGATTCTCAAGCATTATGGTTTGCAAACGCCAAATAGGTTTTATGGCACTACCCATATCGGCGAGGTCAGCAAGGAATATATCCTGGAACTTGCAGGCGCTTTGCCGGAGGGTGTCACTGAACTCATGACCCATCCCGGTTATCGAGATGAAGCCGCGCCGGAGGAAGCGGCCAGTTACCTGGATGAAAAGCGCGAAGGAGAGATGCGGGCACTGACCTCTCCCGGAATTACCAAGGCTTTGGATGAGATGGGGGTGGAACTGGTGAATTTCAAGGTGTTTAAACAAGTATCTTAAATTAATTAATCTTCTGCCATCCAATACCAATCACCCAACAAGTGCCCGGAATTACCTGCATTATAGACGAGATCATCGATGCCGTCGGGGCTGTAGATGAATCCAGTCTCGTGATCGTTGGCTAAAATCAGGGCTACCCTTTGATTTTTATCCCGGGCCAAGTTTCTACGATAGTTCGTCGCCTCTGCCGAGATTTCGTAAAGTCCGCAACGTATATTTTCAGATAATGTCTTGGTTCTATCATCAGCCATTTCATTTGCAAGTCGCTCTAACCCAGGGCGGGACGTTAAGAATCCAATTCTGAGAGGCACTTTAAAGCCAAAGAGAACGGTTGCTATCAAGAGAATAATGAATGGATATATCCAGCTTTTAAACGCTTTCTCATTCTTGATAGCTGTTACCTGATAATGATTTCTGAGAATAAGTTGAATTAGTATTTTCAAAGGAAAATAAAGGAGAAGGCCACACCAGACTAAACATAAAAAAGCCATATGATTCAGATAATAAAATCCAGGGTATAAACCAAATAATAGCAGCCAGAGGATTGCTATTCCTAAGATAACATAGAGCGGCCAACCTGGAGGTTTAAGGAAACATTGTGCAATCGAAGGCACTGTTTTCTCGTTCTCGGTATGCATAATGGCTCTCCGATAAAAAGGCATTACTAAGGTTTGACTTAAGATTAAGGTTGGAGTTTATTAAACCAGGTTTTCATCCCGCTCATCAATAATAATCTTTCCCGCCTTCTGCATCGAGATTGCCAGATCCATGATGTTCTGCTGCGCCTCTTCGATATCGCTCATGCGCACTCGCCCAAGCTGCTCGATTTCATCTTCGACAATGGTTGCGCGGCGGTCGCTCATGTTTTCCAGAATGCGCTGCTTCAGCCTCGGCATGGCCACCTTGAGCGCCAGGGCCAAGGTGCGAGTCTCAATCTCTGCGAAGACTATCTGCAGGGTGCGGTCGGGGGACTTCATGAAATCGTCAAAGGTGTACATCAGTCGGCGGAGATCTGCAAAGAGCGCGGGATCATTCTCCTTGATATTACGCTTGGCTTCCGGAGAGATGTAGCGCAGCATCGCGGCGGCAACGGCCGGGCCGCCGTACTTAACCATACCCGGGGCTGGTCTTTTGGCTGGCCCCTGGTTATACAATCGCTCGCGCAGGCCTGCAGCGATGGCTTGCAGCGCCTCCGGCGGGGTTTGGCGCGCGTTCTTTAAGGCGGCGATAATCTGCGGGCGCAGGCCGGGCTCAAAATCCGCCAGCAGCTTCGCTGACAGCACCTTGTCGCAATGTGCCAGGACGGTGGCGATGGTGCGGATGTTTTCGCGCAACAGTTCCGCGCTTAGAACCCGGGGATCAACCCTTTCAAGAAAGTCGAAACAATTACTATTACCCTGAAACTCTCCGCGGGGCGGTAGTGGCTGGCTTGACCTTCGCATCCTGGCTCCAGTTAAATTGCAGATGAATCTTACTCCCCATTTATGGGATAATTGTTTTATCTCTGGTTTCCGCTTAGATGTCAAATACAAAGCTGGCCGGAGATAACTAAGCTGATTTTTTCTTGATCCACGTAAATGAGTCATTAACATTGATAAACAGGTTAAATTCGCTGGCTGATTTTAACCTTGGAGATAAGCGGAACTTTTGGGAGCAAGGCACCTTGAGAAAACAACGCCAAAAACGTGAACTTCAGCCGCTGGGGTTTTTATTAAAGCCCGGCTATATAATGGCGCATCGTGAGCCGGTTATGGTGCGCAGCGTTTTGGGTAGTTGCGTGGTGGTCGCCATGTATGACCGCCGCAACCAGTTCGGCGGCGTCAACAACTTCCTCTGGCCGCATACTGATGACAAGGAGAAATCCACCGCCACCTATGGGAATGTTGCAATTATTGGATTACTGCGGCTGATGGTCGGGATGGGTGCCTCCCGGAAAGATCTTGAAGCCCAGATTTTTGGCGGCGGAATCTCACCGGAGCGGTTCGAAAAAGATCAGGAATATGTTGGCAAGGATAATGTTGAGACCGCGCGTTCGATGCTGGCCAGGATGAATATCCCGGTCGTAAGTGAAGATGTGGGAGGATGTAAGGGCAGGAAACTGGTCTTTAATACCCATACCAGCGAGGCCGCTGTCCTCAAGGTAAACCGCCTGCGCAGCGCTGATTGGTTAAAATACGGCCAGAAGGTGGACTGGCGACGGATGTAAGCGGGCTGAAAAACCTTTAAAATCATAAATGTTGCTCCGCTGAAAGCGGAGTTTTTTCTTGCCATAACCGGGTAGAAAACGTATATACAGTTCTCCTGTTTTTCAGCTCCGAGAGCTGGAAAATAGGGATTATTTAATGTTTTGTTACATTTAGTGGCTATGCTCATTAAATTTTAACATTCGGTTTTTCTCATTTAGACGGAAACAGAAGGGAATAACTATGCGCACACTCTTTGCATCAGAAAGTGTTTCCAAGGGGCATCCGGACAAGGTAGCGGACCAGATTTCTGACGCGATTCTGGATCATCTTATCGAGCAGGATCCCAAAAGCCGTGTAGCCTGTGAAACCATGGTTACTACCGGCCTGGTATTGGTTTCGGGCGAAATTACTACTGAAGCCCACATAGATTTGCCCGAGATTGTCAGGAGAGTGATAAAATCAATTGGTTATGATGATTCCTCCATGGGATTTGATTACAAAACCTGCGCCGTCCTTTCCGCCCTTGATAAGCAGAGCCCGGATATTTCCCAGGGCGTGAGCGAGGGTGAAGGCCTGCATAAGGAACAGGGCGCGGGCGACCAGGGCATCATGTTCGGCTACGCGGTCAATGAAACCGAAGAATTAATGCCACTGACCCTGATGCTTTCTCATAAACTTTTGATGAAGCTGGATGAACTGCGTGAAACCGGCGGTCTGACCTACCTCCGCCCGGACGGTAAAAGCCAGGTCGTGGTAGAGTACGAGGACAAAAAGCCGGTCCGGGTGCACACTGTCCTCATCAGCACCCAGCACTCCGAAGAAGTCAGCCATGAGCAACTCAAGAAGGACCTGATCGAAAAGGTCATCAAGAAGGTTATTCCCGCGAAGTTGCTGGATGACAAGGTCATCTACCATGTCAATCCCACCGGGCGCTTTGTCATCGGCGGCCCCCACGGCGACTGCGGCCTCACCGGCAGGAAGATTATCGTGGATACCTATGGCGGCCGTGGCGCCCACGGAGGCGGCGCGTTCTCCGGCAAGGACCCCTCCAAGGTTGACCGCTCGGCAGCCTACGC
Source organism: Planctomycetota bacterium (assembly GCA_016927125.1). Classification (GTDB taxonomy): domain Bacteria; phylum Planctomycetota; class SZUA-567; order SZUA-567; family JAFGNG01; genus JAFGNG01. The sequence goes on from JAFGNG010000031.1 coordinate 4,051, forward strand.
GGCGCGCTGGGTGGCGAAAAACCTGGTTGCGGCCGAGCTGTGCGATGAATGCATGGTACAGGTATCCTACGCTATTGGCGTGGCCGACCCGCTGTCAATCAATGTTAATAGCTACGGTACCGGCAAATTGAATGAAGAACAATTAGCCAAGCTGGTAACCGAAGTCTTTGACCTTCGGCCTGCGGTGATCATCAAGCGTCTTGATCTGTTACGCCCCATTTACCAGAAAACCGCGGCCAATGGCCACTTCGGCCGCAACGATCCCGATTTCACCTGGGAGAAGACCGATATGGTCGAGGCCCTCAAAAAGGCTGCCGGTTCGTGCTGTAAAAGTAAAAGCTAAATTAACCAGGATGAGGAAGAAAAGATGATTGATCAAAAACAGGTTGCCGCGATTATAGAAAATGACATCCGGCCGGCATTGCAGGGCCACGGCGGCGATATCGAGCTGGTTGAAGTTACCGCCGAGGGGATTGTCAAGGTCCGCCTCAAGGGCGCCTGCGCGGGCTGCCCCGGCGCGCAGATGACAATCAAGGCGGGCGTGGAAGCCCGCTTGCGCGAAGCAATCCCCGAGGTCGCGGGCGTGGAAGCCCTGGATTTCGCCTAACCATTTTAACCTCCCCCCGCCGGTTAAGCCATTAACTTAGCGGGATTTTTTTGCTTAACCCTGAGAAGAGAGACTGTGTTGGCTCCTATGGGAAGAATTGCAATTCTCTCAGACGTTCATGGTAACGCCGAGGCATTCAAGGCGGTGCTGGAAGATATAAAACAACGCGGGATTAATACCATCATCAACATCGGCGATCTGATTGGCTACGGCCCCGAGCCGGAGCAATGTATCGACCTGGCAATGGAATTCTGCGATGTCAGCCTCTTCGGCAACCATGAATACGCCGTCTTGAACGGGGCGCAGGGCTTCAACCCGGTGGCCGAGGCGGCGGTGAATTTTGTCCGTAAGCGGCTCAAACCCCCGGACACCACTAACGAGGATATGCTGCGGCGGTGGTCCTTCCTGGAAAGTTTGCTGCCCTCGCTGCATGCCCACGCCGGGTTCTCCGCCATGCACGGCTCGCCAAGGCATTTCATCATGGAATACGTCCTGCCCTCCGACCCGGAGGGCGACCCCTTGAAAATAGATTCGATCTTCGACGCCATGCTGCGGCCGATAGCCTTTGTCGGCCATACTCATTTCCCCGGCGTTATCGAGGAGAGCGGCACGCGCTTCCTGACCATGGAATCTCTGGAAGGCCGTTACAAACTCAGCCCCAAGCGCAACGCCATTATTAATGTCGGGTCGGTGGGCCAGCCCCGGGACCGCGACATCCGGGCGTGCTACGCCGAGTTTGACGGCGAGGGAGTATATTTTCGCCGGGTAGAATATGACGTGGATACCACTGTTCGTAAAATTTATGAACTCGATGGCCTCCATGAAAGCCTAGGCCATCGCCTGCTGGAGGGATGTTGAATCATGGCTGGCTCGAAGGGTGAACGATTTGTCGTGACCGGCGCCGCCGGGTTTATCGGCTCCAACATTGTCCGCCGCCTCCTGGACGAAGGCTGCAAGGTTGTAGGCGTTGACAACTTCGCCACCGGCCGCCGGGAAAACCTTGCCGGGCTGCCAGTAGAATTCAAGTTTGTCGAAGGCGATATCGGCGATACCGCGGTCGCGCGCAAGGTCTTGACCGGCGCGGATTATATTCTCCACCAGGCCGCGATCCCTTCCGTG
>JAFGNG010000032.1 GCA_016927125.1 Planctomycetota bacterium
ACCCGGATCCCAAATCGCTTCATATTCATATTCGTCATAACCATTCGGAGTATAATAATTATAACAGGCATACTCAGTTGAATCGTTTATGATTGTGCTTTGTCCCCACTTGCTTTCAACCAACGGTTCAACCAGAACTTCGGAATTTCCACAACCATAAACAGGGAGGATATCACCAGCTTCACCTGGAGAGCCACTTAAACCGCTGTCTAGTAAATTTTTCCAACGCGATTTCGACTTGTTAATCCTGGCAGATATTTTTTGCCGCTGGACAGACGTTAATTCTTTGCCTCCGCCCTTACCCTTTCCGCCAGAGCGAAAAGATTTAACCGCTTTCAAGCGCTCCGGGAGGTCCCTATTCACCAAAACATACAGAGGATTTTTTTCATCAGCGATAAAATGTCCTTCCTTGGCAAACCCAATGATGGGAGTGATCTCATCATCAGCAGAGACAAGCACAAAGCCTTCCGGCAACAACTCAACCACATAATACGCTGCTTCCCCTGCATCATTCTTAAATGTCCTGACCTTTGCTACCTGATGCCCCATGGCTTCATTCATGGGGCGGTTATTTAATCGCAGCCAACCCTTAACTAATTTAATCGCATCTGCACCACTCTTTGGCGCGGCATTAACACTGGCTGTAACCAAGACTACAATTGCCAATGCTGCTACCAGACAACGAGCGCCCTTACACATATAATCTCCCATTTTATTAATACGCCCAAACATAACATTCCTCCTCCCAAAAACTCCCAAAAAATCATAAAAACTATCCGACAAAAAATATTTATCAACAATATGTGATAATGATCAATATAAAAAAATATAAATTGGTACAACAGCACTATAAAATCCGCAATAAACAACATAAAACCAAAAATAACAAAGAGATACGGGGAACAAAAAATAATTAATATAAATGGCACAAAAAAAGTTAATCACCAATAGCTGTCAAGAGTAATATAATACAAAAAAGTATTAATAGCTGTAGTCAAGAGTCATAGATTGACTTCGATTAATGTGTTGTTCCGGGGATCTCTAAATTTCTTGTTGGCATCTGGAAAGCTGATTCACATAATATTTTATAGATTTAGATAATAAGGATAAATTTCAAAAACAACCTTCACTAATTTTCTTAGAGGAGACCTAGCTATGAAAAAAGGGATTAAGAAATTAGGCAAAGGCTTGAGCGCCCTGCTGCCGGATACGAGCGAGCCAAGCCTGGCAGTCGCAGTTATGAGCCGCGGGGAAGAAAAAGTCTCGCAGGCAGGCAAGCCTGCGGAGATCCCAATCAGCGAAATCCACCTAAATCCCCTGCAACCACGTGAATACTTTGCGGAGGATCGCCTGCGGGACCTGGCGGATTCCATCAAGGCCCAGGGAGTTATCCAGCCACTTATAGTCAGGACAAAAGACTCCGGATACGAGTTGATCGCAGGCGAGCGCCGGCTGCGAGCCAGCCAGATTGCAGGGCTTGAGACAGTCCCCGTAGTGATCTCAGAGATCACTGATGACCATGTGCTGGAAGCTTCCCTGGTGGAAAACCTGCAACGCGAAGATTTAAATATTCTGGAGGTCGCGCAGGCCTATAAAAAGTTAGCGGAAGAGCTTGAGCTGACCCACGAAGCCATCGGCAAGCAACTGGGCGTAAGCCGCGAGCAGGTGACCAACACCCTGCGGCTGCTGCTCCTGCCGCCGGTAGTCCAGGAAATGATCCTCCGGGGATCAGTGCTAATGGGGCACGCGAAAATCCTGCTCTCACTCCCGGATGAGGAGAAGATAATTTCCCTGGCAAATCAGATCAACGCCGGCGGCCTCTCGGTCAGGGAGACAGACCGCCTGGCAAAGAAATTCCTCACCCCCCCTGCCCGGTCCCGGTCGACGGCTCCGAAGCAACGTGATGCGGTAGTGGCGGATCTCGAGGATCGCCTGCGCAAGCATCTCGGCACCAAGGTCAAGATTGATGATCGTAATGGCAAAGGCCAGATCCAGATCGAGTATTATTCGCACTCAGAATTCAGCCGCATCATGGAGATCCTCGGCCTGGGCGACAGTTGAGAGCGCAGTGTTCTACGTAGAACCTTCTGGCTGGACACGGATATAACTATATGAAAATATTGATAATTGCGAATCCAATTTCCGGAGGAGGGAAGGGGAAGGAAAACGCTAATAAATTAGCGTTACTCCTTTCAAAAAAAGGACATAAGGCAGAATTATATTTTACTGGAAATACAGGTGGCGCCAAGAGAAGAGTTGAGAAAATAGGCACAGAATTCGACTGCCTGGTGGTGGTTGGAGGCGACGGGACTGTCAATGAAGTAGTGAATGGAATACCCAAAATAGGGCTGCCGCCAATTATTCCCTACCCCCAGGGGACTGCCAATATCTTGGCCAAAGAGATGAACATTCCTGAAAATCCAGAGCAGGTTGTTGAAATTATTGAGAAATTCAAAACCCGCCGGATGGATCTGGGCAAGATTACTTACAGCCAAGAAGGAAAGCCGCAACTCAATAAAAATTTTATACTTACAGCCAGCAGCGGATTCGACGCTATGGTTACTGAGGAGGTCAAGAAGCTGCGGACAGGCAAGCTGGGATATTGGGGATATCTAATGCCGATAATCAATCTTCTGAAGCGTTATCGGATCCCCGAGCTGCAGGTGACTGTGGATGGAGCCGAGCCGGTGCAGGGCGCCATGGTGTTGGTCAGCAATGTGAAGAATTACGGCGGTCTTTTTTCGATTACTGACAAGGCAGAATGTGACTCCGGCCACTTTGATATCTGCGTCTTGCAGAAGGGGAGCATCCCCGCGCTCGCATCCTACACCACCTCAGCCTTCATGAAGAATGTTTCAACCAGGAAGGACATTGTTTATCTCACCGGCAGGGAGATAAAGATCGATTCCTCCAAGCCAGTCGCGGTCGAGGTCGATGGCGACTACCTCTGCAAAACTCCAGTAGAGATCAAGATTGAGCCGGGAGCAGTCTCGGTGGTTATTAATTAAAAGGGATACAATATAAAGCTTTAGGCAGTCATTTAAAGTCTTAATAGATTTAAAATAAATCGCTTACGACATTGCATACAATGCCAGATGCAAACATATAATTGTAAGCGGACAGGGTATTAAAGTGAGGAAGGCGAAATGTTTATTGCACTTGTAGCTATTCTGATGTTTTGTTTACTCTCTACCACAGCGCTTTTCATAACTCGTTATCCGGAACAATCATATTTATGGAATGTTAAACATGTATGGGATCAGATAATCAGATTTGATGAAGAAATATTAATTTTAATATTCATAATTGCGGTTTCTTTTGGACTCACAATGTTTCTTCACTATCTAACTTGCCGAGGGAAAAGAGCCAAAGAGATTATAGCTTCCTGGGTGATTATTGGCGCTGGTGTTGTATATATGTTTTTAGATACTTTGGTGCGTAATCATATGAGACGGCCAACAGAAACCATATTAGAAGGAGTATTACTCTTTGCTTTTATTGGCTTCACTATAATCTATTCACTAAAGAAATTCAACAGAAAGCTAGAGATTATAAATTCATCAGAAGAGGGAAGCTTAAAGGCAAAAAAGGCGTATTATACTATGGCTAGGGTGATTATAGTTCTCGCCCTTTTCATCCTAGTTGCTGTTCGAGCTATAGATTTGATTAACTAAATCTATATTTCTAATCAGCAAAATTATAGCCATCATTTTATCGTTGAAATATTATATTTAGAAAAACCTTTAGGGTAGAAAGTTCTTGACGGAAAGTATAGAGGCGGGTAAGGTGATGGCTCGAAAATTCTTGTCCGGACAAGCCCTAAAGCAATTTTAGGGCTAAGTTGTAAATTTTATTATCCTTATTCTTATGCCTGCGGATGAGTATGGAAAATAATCAACTCAAAACGGGGGAGCAGGAGCGCGCCTTTACCCTCAAGTCCCTGATGTTCGGGCTTCTGGGAGTCTTGCTGATCTGCGTCTATACCGTCTTCAATGATTGCCAGTTGAAGCAGTCCCTGATGATTGGCAACCATTTCCCGCCCGGCGCTTTCTTTTTCATGTTCTTGCTCGCATTCGTCTGGAACCGCCTCTGCGTCAAGCTTGCGCCCAGCCTGGTTTTGAACACCAAGGAGTTGGTAGTTGTCTTTGCCATGACGCTGTCGGCCTGCTGGATCCCGGGCGAGGGGTTGTACCGTTATTTCCTCAATATGCTGATCATGCCCTGGCATAACCTCAAGAACCTGCCGCGCTGGCAGAGCCTCGGCATCCTGGATTATATTCCCTTGAAGCTCTTCCCGGAAGGCGCACATACCCTGGATCAAACCATCTACGGAAAGTTTGTGCAGGGGATGGGCGAGGGCGACAAGGGGGTTTCATACAGCGCCCTGTGGACAGTGTTTCAAGCCTGGCTTCCGGCAATGAAACTCTGGCTACCGCTCTTTGCCTTATTTTCTTTAGCGATTCTCGCTATGTCGCTGGTAGTCCATCGCCAGTGGGCGCACCACGAACAGCTCAGCTATCCGCTCGCTTCTGTAGCCGGCAGCCTCTTCAAGCGCACCGGCAAGAACCGGATTGCGGATATCTTTAATAATCGCCTGTTCTGGTGGGGTTTTATCCCCGTGCTCTGCATTTATTTGATAACCTATCTCGCCCGGTGGTATCCGGCTACTGTACCCGGAATTTACCTGAAGTGGCACATGGGAGTGGGAATATTCGATTTATTCCCAACCATGAGGCAAATTCCCGATTACGGTCTTAATGGCGGGATCTTGTTCTTCTGCATTGTGGGCATCACCTATTTCCTTTCTTCTGAAATAGGTTTTACCTTGGGTGTCTCCAACATTGTTCTCACCATTGTTGCAATCCAGTTTTACCGCATCTACGGCGAACCCATTTCCAACCCCAACCTGGAAACCTTCAGGGGAGGGGCCAGCATCGCCTACGCGCTGATCCTCTTCTATACCGGTCGCACCTATTACGTCTCCGTATTGACCAAGGCCTTGGGTTTTGGCAAACCAGTGCAACATGAAAAGGAAGCAGTCCTGGCAGCGAGGATTTTTGCCCTGGCCTTTGCGGGGATGGTCGGTTTCCTGGCCTTCCTGGGCCTCGACTGGCTGATTGCCCTGGTCTATGTCGGTTTTATGATGCTCTTCTTCCTAATCTTCTCAAGAATTGTCTGCGAGACCGGCATTCCCTTCCTCAAACCGGAATGGTGGCCGGCAATCGTTTTAACCAAGATTTTCGGACCCAGCGCCATTGGCGGTGGTCCCCTGGTATTTATTTATTACCTGGCGCAGATCTTTACCCAGGACCCGCGCGAATGCATGATTCCTTATATCGCCACCAGTCTGAAAGTAGCCGATGACGCCCAGGTGAAGATAGTCCGGATGCTGCGCTGGGTATTTGTAGGATTGTTAATTGCCTTGATTGTCGGCTTTGGAGCCATGTTTGTGGCAAGCTATACGCAGGGCACAGCCAATCTTGGCAGGGGCTCATATCCTTATAAATCCGCGCCTTCGCGCTTCCTCAAGAGGGCCGCAACCGAGGTACAGTTCCTGCAGGACAGCGGGCAGCTTGAGGCTTCAAACGCAGCCAGCGGGCTGGAGAAGCTCAGCCGGATTTCAGTTGATCCGGTCAGCATGAAATACCTTATCATCGGGCTCCTGGTTTTTGGCGCAATGTCAATCTTCCGGTTCCGGATATCAAAGTGGCCGATCCATCCGCTGATCCTGATTATCTGGGGCACCTACTCCATGAGATATATGTGGGCCTCTTTCCTGATTGGCTGGGGGGTGAAGGAATTGGTAGTGCATTTTGCCGGCGGCAAGGCCTACCAAAACTTCAAGCCAATCTTTATTGGTTTGATCATGGGCGAATTAGTGGCTGCGGGCATTATGTTCCTGGTTGCGACTATCTATTATTTTGCGACCGGGATTGTGCCCCTCAACCAAGTTCTTAATGTGCTGCCGCTCTAAGCGCGGCACCTGGTAATGAAGAAAAGCAAGTCAAGATGATAACTCTTTGCGGTTAAGAAATTAAAGGCACAGCAATGGCTCAGAAAAACGCTATCGACGTTCGCAAACAGAAGAAGCTCTCGCTGGGGCGCTCGTTGAAAATCTGTCTGCGGGGGATGACGCACCGGTTGTTGCGCTCCACCTTGACGCTGGCGGTAGTCGTCCTGGCAGTGGCGTTTTTCATGACACTCTTGACGGAAAATGTTTTCATTGCTTCTATCGCCGCGGGGGCGGGGAATGAAATTACCCTGCAGCGCGAAGCCAGTGTAACCTTGAACTTTCTTTATGTGGCGCCTGCCGACTTGATCCATTCCAAGCGCCTGGCGACCACGTGGGAATCCAGCAATGAAACCCAACTTGCCCTGTATGCTAAATTCACTGCCACCCCCATAGAAGAAATCCGTCAATTGGCGAAACTCGCTCTCCAAGAGCAGCAATACCTGGAGTTTTTCAATAGTCTCAGCGTTGGCAAACGCTTGATCCTGGTTCAAAAAAACCAGGGGCGCAAGCAGTTCCGCTTCCTGATTAACCCGGGACCATGGCAGGAATTTGTGGAAAATATCAAGGTCTTTAAATCCTTGCAGGTACCGGGTGGCATAGCAGAGATGCGGAGTTTTCTCGATGGTTTCGAAACCTATACAAAAAAACTTGCGAAGGTTACCGCAGCCTGGCATGACTCAATCAAGACCTTTACCGCTGCCAGTGAGAAAATCACCGGGCCCGACCAGATTGATGATTGGCTGGCAACCGCCAAGGCGAACGAACTTACCGCCTGGCTGAAAACTGTCCAGGGATTCGGCTTTGATTTCAGCCAGGAAAAACTCGACCGCATCTGCAAGTTTTTAAAGATCGAAAAGCGGCGCGCGGAGATCGCTACCATCTTAAATTCTGCAACCAAGAAGGATCTCTGGCAGAAAACCCTGTACACCAAGCCTGCGCTTGATGAAAAGATGGTGATGCTTACCAATGATAAAGTTGCGGACACAATTTTGGAAAGCAAGTTCAACCGCGAAGATCTGCAGGAAATCGTGAACCACATCAAGCATGAACGCGTCCTAGCCCAACAAGAAGCCAACCTGGTCGGCAAGACCAACATGGAGAAGGGGGAACTGCTCAGCGAGAAACAGCTTTTCCTCCTCTTCGTTTCTTTCCTAGTCTGCATCGTCGGGATTGCTAACGCGATGCTGATGTCAATTACCGAACGCTTCCGTGAAATTGCAACCATGAAATGCCTCGGGGCCACGGATGGGTTCATCCTTACCCAGTTCCTCTTTGAAGCGGCCATCCAGGGAGCGGTCGGCGGGATTATCGGAGTGATTATCGGCTTTGCTCTCTCCCTGTTAAAGAACTCGGTGACCTTTGGTTCTTACCTTTATCACTATTTCCCGGGAGAAGGACTCTTGCTTTGCGGCCTGTATTCCCTGGCCGCGGGGATCATACTCTCAATGGTGGCTTCGATATACCCATCCTGGGCGGCCTCACGTATGGCGCCCATGGAAGCGATGAGGATTGAATAATGGCGTTTGACCACGAAGGATATGCCCAAGGCAAAGAAATCCTTGTCCGCGCCCACGGGGTGAAGCGGGTTTACCACCGCGGATCGGAAGAGGTCCAGGCCCTGCGCGGGGTGTACCTGAATATTTACCGAGGCGAGTATGTCTGTGTCATGGGACCGTCGGGCAGCGGCAAAACGACCTTCTTTAACATGATCGGCGGGCTGGATTCGCCGACCAGCGGGCGGGTCTTTATCGACGAGGTTGACATGGCCCAGCTCAACGCGCACGAGTTGGCCTTCCTGCGTTGCCGCAAGATCGGCTATGTCTTCCAGTCCTACAACCTGAATACAGTGATGACCGCCTTGAATAACGTGATGCTGCCGATGCTTTTCGCGGGGAAGCACCCCGACGACGCCCGCAGCTATGCGATGGAACTTCTGGAAAAGGTCGGGCTGGGGGATCGCTGGAACCACCGGCCGATGGCAATGTCCGGCGGGCAGCAGCAGCGGGTGGCAATCGCGCGGGCCTTGGCCAACCGGCCGTCGCTTTTGCTCTGTGACGAACCGACCGGCAACCTTGATCTGAAAACCGGCAAGGAGATCCACCAGCTGCTTAGCAATTTGCATAAGAATGAAAATGCGACTATCATTTGCGCGACCCATGACCATAACATGCTACTGGCCAGCGACCGCATGGTCTGGATCCGCGACGGAGAAATCGACCGGGTAGAACTCAGCAAGGACGTAAAGATTGAAAAGGCGAGCCTGGGTACAGACGATGACTAAAGTTTATTATCTCTTACTTGCGATCCTGGTAATAATCTGCGCGCAGCCGACGCTGCAGGCGGATTCTACCTATTCCGACCTGATGGCGGAATTCAGCAAATATCCCCACCGCCTTGCCAGCAGCGAAAATTTCAACCACTGCCTCGAAGCCCTGGAAGCGAAACTCAAAGCCGCGGGGCTGGAGTCTCACCGCCAGGTGTTCAAGACAATTGTACCGGAGACTATAGTTTCCGAGTTTATCGTTAATGGCAAACCAACCGGCCCGCTCTATCCACTCGGACCCAACGGCGCGATGCCGGTAACGACCGGTGCAGACGGCATCAGCGGCCAGCTGCTCTGGCTTGGTGACGGCAGCCTTAAAGAGATGGCAGGCAAACCGGTCGAAGGCTGTATCGCCTTGCTTAACTTCAACACCCTTAACATGCAGCAGGTTTTCAGCCAGGGAGCGAAGGCGGTTATTTTCCTGGGTGACGGAACCGCGCAGCGCTGGCAAGTAGGCAATCACTTTACTGAAATAGCAGCCATCATCCCGCGTTTCTATATGTCCAAGCAAGATGCCCAAGAAGCCGGCCTGCTGGAAGCAGCTTCCCAGGGAGCCCCAGCCAAGCTGAACGTAATAGTCACCTGGAAGAATACGCTCGCCACCAACCTCTGGCTGGAAATTCCCGGAGAAGAAGGCGCGCTCTTCAATCTCAGCAGCGAAGAGGCACTGGTGCTCTCTGCCACGCTCGATACTTTCGGCACGGTCCCGGAACTTTGCCCGCAATTGCGCTCAGCCGCCAATGTAGCCCTGCTAGCCGAGGTCTGCTGCAAACTGGCAAAACAGCCGCTCAAGCGAAGCATCTATGTAGTTTTCTTGGGCAGTCACTACGGAGCGCAGGATGGGGCCCGGCATTTTTACTACGGATTGAAAAAGGGCGATCATCAAAAATGCGACAAGGAAGGCATGCCGGATCCCCTGGATTTCCGGGAAGCGGGCTTTCGGGAAGAACTGGCCGCGGTTAAGGGCCAGTTGGAGATACTGCAAACCGACGATTTTCTTAAGCAGGGTGAGTCAGCGGGGATGCTGGCAAATATCCAACAATGGTTCAGCGGACTCTTTAGTAGTGACGAAAGCAAAAAGGAAGCGGTAGAAGAACTGGATGTTTCAGAGGTTGTCCAGATACTGCGGCGCTCGCTGGACAGCAAGGTTAATAACCGTAACTATGAAATCAGCAGAATCCGGCTGAAAGAGAGCGAGTTAAAAAATACCATTGCCGCGTTGGAAGAAAAACTGGAGCCTTCTGAAGCAGGGGGAGAGGCGGCGCCGGAAAATGATCAACCGCTAACCGCAACTGAAACCACCGAGATTAAAGACCAGATCAAATTACTCACCGCCAAGATCGAACAACTTGGCGTTAACATCAAGTCGCTAAAGGAAAGCAAATCGATCTGGAATAATATGCGGCGCCAGCTCATTAGCTATGATATTACGGATAAAGAGAATTTCGCAATCCTGGTCAAGGAAACCCGCGAAGAACTAATGAATCACCGCCAGGAAGCCGAGGTTATGCTGCAACAAAACCTTTGCTTTCAGGAGATTGCCAAGCAGACCGGGGGCAAGGCAATCGTCGGCCATTTCACCTTTGATTTCGCCAATGACACCGACGCCTGGATGTTCAGCCCGTTTGGAGATTACCGGTTTGCCCGCTGGATTACCCCCGTCGTAAAACTTGAAATCGGGAATTTCAGCAAGAGTCTTGAAAATCTCGAATCCCTGTACCAGGAAGTGGTGAAGCCCGCCTGGGAAGCCAAGTTGCTTTCCGCGGCCACCACCAGTTTCTACCAGCCCCGGACCCTGAGCGTAGTCAAGACCCGCAGCGTGCCTTCTTCCGTTCCAATCGGCCAGGGAATTTACGGGTACCAATTAATGACGGTCGGCATTCCCCTGGATGATGATGAGCTGCCGATCAGCAAAGCTGTCAACCTGGAAAAACTGAGCGGCCAGCTTGAAACATATCTAACCGCTATGGCTACCAGCGATAAATTGTCATTAAAATGCACCATCCCTCCAGAAACCACCCGCTCAATTATTTATGAGACCAACCAAAAGGTCTTCGGAGTATCTACCTATTATTATAAGAACGGCAACTATTACGGCGAGCGCTTCCGCAATTACGCCAAGGGCTCATCTCAAACCGAAGGCCCTTCCAAGGGAGCACTGGTGTTCGGCAGCCAGGGTCTGGAAGTTTTGCGCCAGCCCGCGATCCCGGGGCATACGCGTTATGCCATGGCCAAAACCAACGGCGAGGGTTATTACTTTATCCCGGAAGTCAATCGCTTTGTCAGGTTTGTCGCTTTTGAGTTTGATAAAACCGGCGTACCCAACCGGTTTTCCCATTATCCCATAGATCTGGATCGGCTCTTCTTCGGCCAGAGCGCGAACTTTTATATTCCCTTTAATCCTAACTTCTATGGTAAAATTCACGGCGATACCTCCAACCTGATTAAACCCTTGAATGCGAACAGCGATTCCAGGCCGAAATATTACTGGGACAACACCAACTCCAAGCTCTGCGCTTTCGCTTTTGATCAGAATGTCAATTTTAAGTTTATCACTAACGGGTTCAATCTGCTTGGCAGCACCAAGGATGATCCCATGGGAGTTGGTTTTCCCAGAGATCCGGTTACCGGGGTATCTTTCAATACCCTGAAAGCAGCGGCCAACGACTTTGTGCTCTTGAACAGCAGCCGCCTGGATACCCTGCGCAAAAAGAATATTGTCGCAGACTCACTGGAGGTAATCCACGCGGAAGCAGTTCAGCACCTGGACAACGCCACCACCCTGCGCGCAGCGGGGAATATTGAAAAAGCAGTAGCGCATGAGACTTTCTCCATGGCGCTCAGCAACCGGGTCTACAAACCCTTGAAGGATATCACCACTGACCTGGTGCAGGCAGTGGTGCTGCTCCTGATCCTGAATATCCCCTTCGCCTTTGTCATGGAGCGGTTGCTCTGCGGGTTTATCAGCATTTATAAACAGATTTTTGGTTTCATCGTATTCTTTGTCCTGACCTTTATCATCCTGTATTATGTCCACCCGGCTTTCTCCCTGGCGTCAGCGCCGGTCATTATCTTCCTGGCGTTTGTGATCATTCTGATCAGCGCGCTGGTGATTTACCTGGTAATGACCAAATTCCGCAAGGAGGTGAGGGCGATCCAGGGCCTCGCCTCGACCGTACACGGGGTTGCCAGCGACAGCAGCACGGCCTTGGCCTCGGTGGCAATCGGCATTGCCGGGATGCGCAACCGCCCGCTCAAGACCTTCCTAACCTCGGTGACGGTGGTGCTTCTCACCTTCACCATCCTGGTCTTCGCCTCCTTTACTTCCAAGATCGGGGTTACCAAGCCCTTCTTGGGCAAAGGACCCGGGGATGATCGGATCGAGTTGCATCGCTTCACCTCGCTGGAAATCCCGGAAAGGCTGATTGCCTCCGTGAAGACACTTTACGAGGATAACTGGAATGTCTTCAGGCGCGGGGCATGTTATGTTGATCCCACCCGCCATGAGCAACTACCCGCGAAGATTATTTACAATCCGGCTTCCGGCAAGACCATCAAGATCGACGGGATCCTCGGGTTTGAACCCGGCGAGGTTGAGATTAACACCAGCCTGAAGAAACTGCTGCCACGTTTCAGCGGAGAATACAAGCATCCGCCGCTTTTTGTTTCCGAACTTATTGCCGCCAGCCTGGAAATCAAGGAAGGCGAAACTTTGAATATTTCCGGCCGCGACTTTACTTATGCCGGTACTTTTGACACGGTGTTGATGGAGGGGATCTCAAATCTCGACGGCACCAAGATGGCGCCGCCCGACTTCACCACCATTATTGAAGAGCAGCAAATGCAGGACCAGGAACCCCGGATGATCGCCCAGCAAGGCGGGCTGCTGGAGCAGCTTGACCTGAGTAACTTTGTCTGGTTCCACTCCCAGGGAATTGCAATAACCAATTACGAGGCGCTGGAGCCATTGGAGGTTATTCCCAACCAGGTTGTCCTCTATCCTAAAGAGGAACCGGATTTTGACAAAGCCGCCAATGAACTCGCCAATATCTTTGCCGGCCCGATCTACGCGAAGAGCCCGGATGGGTTAAGGCAATACTTCTTCACCACCATCATGGAGGGCAGCGGCTTTTCAGAAATCCTGGTACCGCTGGTGCTGGGGGCGTTGATTATCTTCAGCTCCCTGCTGGGTTCCATCGTGGACCGCGAGCGGGAGATCTTTACCTATAGCGCTCTCGGACTAGCCCCGCCGGATGTGGGGGCGCTTTTCTTTGCCGAATCCAGCGTGTACGCGGTGGTGGGCGGCCTCGGAGGGTACCTCTTCAGCCAGGTAGTGGCCAAGGTGCTCGCGGTCCTGGCCAGCTATGGATACTTCCATCCGCCGGAGATGAACTTCTCCTCCTTTAACAGCGTGCTGACAATCTTCGTAGTAATGGCGGCAGTGCTCTTGTCAACCATCTATCCTGCGATCAAGGCCAGCCGCAGCGCCAACCCGGGCGTGGCAAGAAAATGGAAGATGCCGAAGCCGGAAGGCAACTCCATGCGCTTCCTCTTCCCCTTCACGGTGTCCGCGATTGACATGGCGGGAATTTTAAGCTTTATCAAGGAACACTTCCAGAATCACAGCGATGCTTCGCTGGGTAGCTTCGCCGCCAAGGACGTCTCGATCTTCCGGGTGAAGGAAGAAGGCGGCGTGGAGGGCCTCAACCTGGGTATTCAAGCGATGATCTCACTGGCGCCGTTCGACCTCGGTGTCTTCCAGGAATTCAAGATGTATTCCAGGGAATCGGAGATTGCGGGCATCATGGAAGTTGTGGTGGAGCTGCATAAGATTAACGGGTCGTCAGCGGCATGGCTGCGCGGCAACCGAACCTTCATAAATGACTTGAGAAATCAGTTCCTCCTCTGGCGCTCCTTACCGGTGGAGACTTTGGAAGTATACCGCGAGCAGACTTCAACCTCCGTGCAGGAAACCGGGGACGCAAATGGCTGAGTTGGACAAAGAATTATCGGAATATCAGGACCTAATGGAAGTGCCATCCTCCTTTGAGGACGGGTTCTCCTTCTCATCATTGATTGGCACGCTGTTCCTGGCGCTGGTAATGGTACCGGGGTCGCTGTACATGGGGCTGGTCGCGGGGGTCGGGATTGGCCCGGCCGCGAAATGGGTTACGGTAATCCTCTTTGTGGAAGTCGCCAAGCGCGCCAATGCCAAGCTCTCGCGGGCGCAGCTCTTCGTGCTCTTTTACATGTCGGCACTGATTGTCACGCAGACGGTCCATGGCACCCCGCTTTTCCGGCAGTTCCTCGCCAAGAGCGAGGCTGCCATCACCACCGGGATCTCAGCCTTGATCCCAGCCTGGGCCGCGCCGCTGGAGCAATCCGCTTACGATAACCGCACCTTTTTCCAGGAACCTTGGATTATTCCGACGCTGATCATTGTCTTTACCATGATTTTCGGCAAGATTAACGAGGCTATCCTCGGATATGGCTTGTTCCGCATTACCAGCGATATTGAAAGATTGCCCTTCCCCATGGCGCCGGTTGCCGCACAGGGGATTGTCGCCATTGCCGAAGATGTGGAGGGCGCCGGCAGCGACAACAAGAGTTCGATTCGGTGGAGGGCATTTTGTATTGGCGGGGCGGTAGGACTGATCTTTGGTCTGATCTATATGGCGCTGCCGACCTTGAGCGGCGTTTTCTTAGGGAAGACCCTGATGATCCTGCCGATTCCGTTCGTGGATTTAACCTCGTACACCGAGAGCTACCTCCCCGCAGCCGATATTGGCATCGGTTTTAACCTCCTGCAACTGGTCTTCGGCATGGTAATGCCTTTCTACGCCATGCTGGGCAGCTTTGTCGGTTTGGTCGCGATGTGGCTTGCCAACCCCATCCTATTTTACAACGGTATCCTGACCATGTGGGAGCCGGGGGACAAGATGCTCGAGGTCTTCTTCAAGAACCGGATTAACCTCTATCTCAGCCTGATTATCGGGATGACCTTCGCCGTTGCCTTTATCAGCATCTTCGGGACCCTCTGGAGCCGCAAGAAGCGGAAGATCGCCCGTCTCGCAGAACCACCCCGGACGATGGTTGACCGGGGCGATATCCCACACGCCATTGTAGTGATTGTCTATATTATTTCCACCCTCGCCTATGTTCTGTTGAGCTGCTATTTACTGGATTGGCACAAGGGAGTGGTGATTGTGCTGCTGATCTACGGGTTCTTATACACCCCGATTATCTCTTACGTTACCTCCCGACTGGAGGGCATGGCAGGGCAGGTGATCCAGATCCCCTTCATCAAGGAGGCGGCGTTTATCCTCTCCGGTTACCGGGGGGTGGATATCTGGTTTATTCCGGTTCCCAAAACCGATAACAGCATTAACACCATTGCCTATAAGCAGGCAGAACTGCTGGGGACGAAGTTTACTTCGCTCTGGAAAGCGAATTTCTTCCTCTTGCCGATAGTGGTACTGACGGCGATCTTCTTTTCCAGTTTTATCTGGGGCCTGGCGCCGATCCCGTCGGCGATCTATCCTTATACCCAGGAGGTCTGGGATCTGGAGGCGAAGAACGCCTGCCTGATCTATTCCTCCACCCTGGGCGAGTTCTCGGATTTCGAAGAAGCCCTGACCGCGGGCAAGGTCGGCCTGGGCTTCGGCCTGGGGATGGTAATCTTTGGTGTCCTGAAGATCTTCAATGCCCCGGCGCTCCTCTTTTACGGCATTATCCGGGGGGTGAGCGGCGGCCTGGCATTTACCATTGTTCCGCAATTTGTCGGCGCGATGCTGGGAAGATATTATTTCCTGCGGAAATATGGCTCCGACTGGCGGAAATTCATCCCGGTATTCAGCGCGGGATTCATGGTTGGCGCAGGCCTGATCTCGATGTTCTGCGTCGGCATAGTATTTCTCTGCAGGGCGATCAGCACCCTGCCGTATTAGGTTAGGCGAGAGGTTGAACCATGGGCGAAAAAGGCGACAAACTGGTCAGCATCCAGGGCGTAAACAAGATCTATAAAACCGGCGACGAGGTGATCTACGCGTTGCGGGATATCAACCTGGATATTTTCCAGGGTGAATACCTCTCGATCATGGGTCCGTCTGGCAGCGGCAAGTCCACGCTCTTTAACATGATCGGCGCAATCGACAAACCCTCCAGCGGCGAAGTCTTTGTCGGCGGAGTCTCCCTGCCGGGGCTGTCTTCACTGGAACAGTCTTACTTCCGCTGCAAGCATATCGGTTATGTCTTCCAGAGCTATAACCTGATCCCCTTCATGACCGCGATGGGAAATGTCACCCTGCCACTGGTCTTTCTGGGAGTTGACCAGGAAGAAGCGGAAGCGCGGGCCAAGGAGGTCCTGACCTATGTCGGGCTGGGCGAACGCCTAACCCATACCCCCAACGAACTCTCCGGCGGCCAGCAGCAGCGCGTAGCGATTGCCCGGGCCTTGGCCAACAACCCGGCCATTATCCTCGCGGATGAGCCCACCGCCAACCTGGACGTGTCTACCGGCAAGTCCATTATCGAGATCTTCAAGAAACTCACCATTGACCACGGCGTCACCATCATCACGGCAACCCACGATCACAAGATGTTGGCAACCTCTGATCGCATTGTCTGGATTAAAGGCGGTGAGGTTGACCGGATCCAGAAGGTCTCGGACATGAAGATTTCGGTTGGTTCAATCGGCGGTGAATAATGCCTTCCCCGACAACAGCACCCCATCCTAACCAGCCGGTGCAGCCGCTGGCCTGGCACAGTTTTCAATTCCTGATTCCCAAGCTCTGGGAAGTTACCGCCTACTCCACCTCGGAACGCGAAGGCCGCCTGGAATTCAATACCCGCTCCGGGGTAGAGGCGCAACTCTCCTGGCAGAAGTGCAAGCGCGAGCCGAACATCGAGGAGACCATGAACAAGTTCCACCGGGAACTTTTGCATAAAAACTCCCCGGAGGAATTCAAAACCTTCAAGCAGCTTTCCTATCATGACTACGGCGCTTTCAAAGTCGGCTTTGACACCATGGCCAGGCCCTGCCAGGCAGCGTTGTACCAGGAAGAGGAAAAGCAACTCCTGCGGTGGATCTTTCCCCGCTATGATCCGGAAAAACTGCAAACCCTCTGGGTGCCCCTCTGGGAGTCTTATCAGCCAAACAATGGTGACTTCAAGCACTGGGCGGTCTTCGGGCTGGATGTGATGATTCCCAAGACCTTCCAGCTTGAAACCATCGCGGCTCTGCCGGCGAATGTGATGCTGATCTTCGAGGGCGGCAAGCGGATGCGGCTCTCCTTCCATCGCTGGGGAATCCCGGATTTATTGCTGGGCGGAAGGACTCTTGCCGAGTTTTACGAGGACTTCCTGGTCGGCGGCGGCGCGAAGATTGAAGAAGTGCAACGGCAAAAGTTCCGCGGCATGGAGGGCGTGGTAATTGATTACAACGAGCGCGCCGAGTATGCCATGGACAAGCTCTACGGCAGGTGGCAGGGACAGGGGACAATCTGGTATAACCGCGAAGAGCTGCGGATCTACGCCTTTGAGCAGGTGGGGTCTCGCAAGGCCAAGCGGCTGGAGCTGAATGATGTCATCCAATTTACCTGATAAAAAACCCGCGCGGAAAAAGCGCAAGCCCAGCTTCAATGAGCAGCTCGCGGCCGTCCCGGTACGCAACGAGCGGGCGATTGTGATCGAGGCGACCGACCAGAGCCTGATTCTGGGCGTGGACTTGAAGTATACCGGCATCCAAAAGCTCTTCTCCAAGATTTTAAAATCCAAAAGCAGAAAGAAATACCAGCTTGACGGCCTGAGCCTGGAAATGTATCACCAGATTGACGGCACGCGCACGGTGGAAGAATTGATCGACGGGCTGATGGAGCGGTATAAGCTGACCTTCTTTGAATCCCGAGCGCTGATTAACCAATACCTGCAGATGCTGGTGAAGAGGGGGTTGGTGGTGCTGGTGGTGTGACACAGGACAATGTCATTCAGGATGGTGTTATGCAAAAACAGACTGACTCCGCCTTTGAATACCAACCACCAACAATTTGGCAAAAGTTATTGGTTTGGTCTTATTATATCGTATCTGCAGGCACAGTGCTGGGATTTATTGCCAAAATTATTCTAGGTCGAGAATTCACCAAGGAAGAACTCGGGATCTTTGCCTGGCCGGTGACAATACTATTTTTAGGAAGCCTCTTTTATATTGGCAATTATCTGGTTTTCACCCAAGTTAAAAGCCGAATTCGCTATTTTGTTATCCCCTGCTGGCTGTTGATTATTATCCTGGTGATTATTGTTATTGTAAAAACACTTTTTAGCCATTAATTACAGCTTATCATCAAGAAATAATCACTTCGAAAAAAGCCACTTGCAGCCGCCATACTGGTGGTTTTAAGCAAAGGAAGTCAGAGATGAAAAAAATTCTGCCAGTTGTGGTTCTGGTGGTGCTGCTGGGTGCAGTCGGCACCTACTACTATTCCGGCTGTTACCCCGGCGACTCCCCACCGGAAAACTCTATCTTTGTAATTATGCCATACAAGGTCAAGAGCTCCTGGAGGTTTGATGATGCACGCGCTGGTTTGGTAGGCGAGCCCTTTGTTGCTGGTATCCCGGAGATGATCGAGATGCTGGTGGCGGATATCCCTGATGCAGAAAATGGCTTCCAGCTCTTTTTTTCCACCAAACCCTTCCCGGATTATTCCGCCAAGCTGGTCTGGCAGAGAGGCTCTGAGGAGGGCAATTGGTATTACTGTGAAGAATTCCAGTCCGAGGGCTGGCTATGCCCGGCATTGTTTAAGTATTACCGGGAGGCGCCCAGGGAGATCTATGTAAAAGCGGAGGCGAAATAAGTACTCTTAAAAATTGAAGGGGAGGGGTAATAACCAATTAAAACAAAGCATATTGGTTAAAGGAGAAAACCATGGCTCCCGAGCAGGAATCATTTTTACGTGACGCGCTTAAAGCATTTGCTTTTCCAGTAGTGGGCAAGAACATTATTGTCCTGATTTTTGGCGTAATTATGATGGCAGCCATAGAGATTTTGCAATACATTCCAGTATTGTCAATTGCAAGCATTATCCTCAGCCTTTATATCACAGTTTATTTGATACGGATCCTGATAAGTTCCGCGAGCGGGGCGAACACCCTGCCGGACTGGCCGGCAGTTAATAATTTTCTTTGTGGCATTATTTATCCCTGGTTTCGCTTAGCCTTTGTCTGGTTTATTTGCTTTCTCCCCACAATAATCTATGGCGTATATTTTGTTGATGGCGAACTACTTAATAATACCGGTGTTTTCATTTTTGTGATCCTGGGCGGTTTGTATTTTCCCATGGCATTGGCATGCGTATGTGTACATGAATCAGTGGCTTATATAAATCCAAGTATTGTACTGCGCTTGATTTTCAAAGCACCGATTGAATATATCCTCACTTGCCTATTACTGTTGGTGATCCTTTACATGTCAGTGGTCGGCAGTGACTCAATGTGGGAATCCGGCATTCTTGTCAGATTGTTGACGATACAATTACTCTCGTTTTACCTGTCAGTAGTAGAGATGAGGATTATCGGGTTGGTCTACCGGGTGGCGGAAGCGCGGAGGAGCGGGGGGAAGCGATAGATAAGGAAATAAAAATGCAAAATCCTCATTATGTTAATTTCAATGTGCCGGACAAAGAGCTTCCTGGCATGACTGAAGAGGTCTTGATGACCATGCTCCGACGAGAGTCGCACTTGTTGGATCTTACCCTGCAGATGTCACAAGCAGAGCGATACTCGGGTGAGCGGTTAAAATCAATCCAGCAGAAGCTGGAAGTATATAAGAAGAATTATAATACCAACAAGCCGGACTATACGTGGGCGGCAGGAGTGGCCCAGCTTTATCAGCAAGCACTTGCAGAAGGCGAAAGGTTTTCATATCCGGCAGAAGAAATAGAAAAAATCTCCATCCCGGAAGCGGAATTCACCAAGCTGATTAAGAGCCGGCGGTCGGTAAGGAAGTTTACAGAGAAGCCGGTAGCTGAGGAGACGCTCAGGAAGATCATTGACTGTGCCAACTGGGCGCCTACCAATTGTGGCATCCAAGCACTCAGATATATTGTGATCAAAGATGCCGAAACCAGAAAACAGATGAAGCGGACAAGGGATCCTTATACGCTCGTAGTGATCGCGGATCTCAGGTTCTATCCTGACGGTGATATTGAATGCCCTTATCATGATTCCGGCGCGGCGATCCAGAATATGCTGCTGGCATTCCACTACTATGGTCTCGGCGCCTGCTATGTCTCGGATACCGGGATA